>CAYJPS010000065.1:0-12897 GCA_964372135.1 uncultured Treponemataceae bacterium
TAACGAAAAGTTCAAGTGAAAATGAGTGCTGCGTTGAATCATTGTCAATTAAATTGCCAATTGAAAACACACTGACTGTTGCATATAAGGCATTTTGTGCATATACTGGTGTAAAAAGCGGAATACATGTTCAACTTAATAAGCAGATATATTCTGGAGCTGGGTTGGGCGGAGGTTCTTCAAATGGAGCAGCTATTATCAAAGCTATGAACGTTTTATTTGATACAAAATTAAAACGTTCAGAAATGGCAGAGCTTGCTTTAATTGTTGGTAGCGATGTACCCTTTTTTATGTTTGGTGGTGCTGCTATAGTAACTGGTCGTGGTGAATTAATTCAGCAGATTAGAACAAGAAATGATTTGTTCTTTCTTATAATTATGCCGGATATTCACAGTTCTACAAAAGTTGCTTTTGAACTTTTGGATGAACATTATAAAAAAATAAAAACACTGCAGTCATTAAAAGTAGCAGAGGTAGAGGATGTTTACCGTAAGCCTGTTTTTGACTGGAGTTTTACTAATAGTTTTACTGATGTGCTTATAAGTGCGTATCCGAGTATTGATAAGGCCATAAAAAGCTTGCGTTATTTCGGTGCAGATTTTGTGCAAATGAGTGGATCAGGGGCTGCAGTATTTGGTGTTTTTATTACGGAAGAGGAAGCAAAAAGAGCCTACACTCAATTAAAAGAAGAATGGATATGCCGTTTGACAAAAGCCATTTCTTCGCCATGATAATACGGTAAGGTTGTCAGGGGAAGTGCAATACAGAGTATAACGAAATGTTATACACGTATGTTAAAAATTGAGCTATATGGGGTGTGATTATGCAAATTACCGAAATTCGTATTAGACAAATGGTTGCTGATGGTAAGTTAAGAGCGTATGTTACTGTCACATTTGATGATTGTTTTGTAGTGCACAATGTTAAGATCATTGAAGGTAAAACTGGACTATTTATTGCTATGCCTAGTCGAAAGACAAGCACAGGAGATTACAAAGATGTAGCACATCCAATTACTCCTGAATTTAGAAATGAATTACAAGACCGAATACTCGCTGAGTATGAGGCAGGCAATGTAGAATTGGGGTCAACTCCAATCGACGAATAATTCAGACGAATTATTTAATTGCTTAAAAAAGGTTATAACATGGTTACACTATTATGTAGCCATGTAAATAATATTGAGTCGTCGGCAAGTGGTAAGCCACCGGTTTTTGGTATCGGCATTCCGCAGGTTCGAATCCTGCCGACTCAGCTACGGAAAAACTCTGGCGTGATGAACGATGGGGACAACATTTACTTCTTAAACCAATATAATTGGTTTCGTTTTAATACCTGTCTATTAACCTTCTTCTCGCACATATGTTGTTTTTCTCATTATTTTTTTTGGAGTATAAAAATGGAACGATTAGTTATTAATGCTAAAACAAGAACAACATCTGGAAAAGGAGCTGCAAGAAGGCTTCGTGAAACAGGGCAACTTCCTGCAGTTATGTACAATTCAAAAGGCGAATCAGGAATGCTTGAAATCAATGAATCAGATTTTTTTAAAGTATGGAAACAAGCTACACCAACTACTTTAATTTCGCTTGTTGTAGATGGCGGACAAGGCAAACTTGCTTTTATTAAGTCTACCGATTACAATATTATTTTGGACAAAAATATCCACGTTGACTTTCACGTTATTGATGAAGATAAACCTCTTGTAGCTACTATGAAAATTCTTACATCTGGTAACCCAGTAGGTGTACGTGATGGTGGTGTATTTGAAAAAGGTGTTTCTAAGGTAGAAGTACAATGTTTACCAGCTGACCTTCCAGTAAGAATTACCGCTGATGTATCTAACTTAGCTCTTAATGAAAGTATTTGTATAAAAGATCTTCCTTTTGAGAAGACTATAACTGTTCTCACTGATGCTGACGCAGTTGTAGCAACCGTTCGACCAATGCGCTAATATTGGCTACTAAAACTACTAATGCCTTGAGTAATAACAATCAAAATGCTCAAGGCGAATTTTTTTTAAATGCTTCACAAAATTTTTATACAAAAATGAAAAATCCTTTTTTACTGTCGATAAAAGAAAATATAGACTTGTTATTGAGTAATCAAAAACGAAATGCAAAGGATTCTATTTTCAACAATACTACAAAAAACTCGCTCAGGGTTTTGTTAGCTGTATCTGGTGGTGTAGACTCGCAGGTAATGCTTCATAGTGTTTTTAGCTTGCAAAAGTATTTTGGATATTGTATAGACGTTGTAACAGTAAATCATAATTTGCGTCCACATGATGAATCTAAGGCCGACGCAGACCTCGTTTGCAACTATTGTAAGGAAGCACTTGGAGTGCATTGTGAAGTAATTACAATTGAGCAAAATGAAATTTTAGCATTAGAAAAAAAAAGAAAGCAGGGTATAGAAGAGGCAGCGCGATTTGTACGTTATACAAATATTGAGAACTATGCAAAAAGTATACAAGCAGATGTTGTTTTTTTTGCTCACAATTATGATGATCAGCTAGAAACGCTTATTCAGCATTTTTTGCAAGGTGCTAGTGCAGGTATCTCTGGATTTGCAAGCAGTGGTATTCGTCAAATGACTGAATTTCCTCGTTTGGAAAAAAACGATAGCTCTACCAGCGAAATCATGCTGTTTCGGCCAATGCTTACATCTTCACGTGAAAAAATTGAAGCGTATGCAAAAGAGAACAATGTTCCGTTTAACACGGATAAAACAAACAATGAAATTATATATCTTAGAAATAGGATTCGACATATATTGATTCCAGTACTAAATGAACATTTTACTGGCTGGGATTCATCGATTATTAATGGTGGGAAAAAAGCATTGCAAGAAGCCCTCTTTATACAAGAGCTAAGTGAAAATATTCACTGGGAGAATGAAGAGGGGGTGAAAACTAAGGCGAGTGAGTTTTATTCTCATGGATATCCAGTTCGTGTTCGCTCCCTTTATAAAGCCTTTGAAATAGCTGGGGTGAAGGGGCGAGTGTCGTATGATATTGTTCATGCTGCAGTCTCAGGACAAAAACGTGTAGAGGGTGCAGGAATTGAAATATTTCAACGTAATGGTTTTCTCTTTGTTAGGAATAAAGAAAATGAAAAATATCAAAAGGGTAGTTTTTATCTAGAAGTTAACGCATGTGGTTTGTATAAAACAGAGTACGGAACTTTTGAAGTAAAACCAACGGTGGAGAAACCAAATAAATATGCCGATACTGAAAGAGGAGATTATTGTGTGGGCGAGTATAATTTACCCTTAGTAATACGGAGTAAATTACCAGGGGATAAAGTTTTAACTGCCCAGGGAACTCACAAGCTCATAAAGAAAATATTCTCTGAATGGCATGTTGATACGAGGTATCGGCTTGCACTACCGTGCATTGAGTACAAAGGGGAACTGGTATGTATTTGGGGCTCCCTTTATAGATACAATAATTGGTATGTAAAACAAGAAATTATTGAACAGGATTCTGTCTGTGTTCGATTTGTAAGGAACAATTGATGAGTAACAACAAAAAATTTTCACATAATCAAAAGCCGAATGATAACAATCGCTTTCCAAAAAAAAATGATGAGTTTTTAAAAAAGCAACCACCTACAAGCGGACGCTTCGGTATGACCTTGTTTATCTTAATGATAGGCTTTTTAATTGTATATATGCTTTTGCGAAATCAAAGTGCATCGTATCCACAAATATCATATTCAGATTTTATTGTCTCTGTTGAACAAAACCAAGTTTTAGAAGTGCAAATTACCGACCAAAAGTCAATAGTGGGACTTTTACGTTCAACTACAGGACAAGAATCATATTTTCAAACCGTTATTCCTTATGCAGATGACAGCCTTGTTCCCTTGCTAGAAGAACGAGGCGTAAATGTAACGGGTAGAGTATCCTCGCCAGGTTTGATTAGCACATTATTAAATTTTCTTCCATTAGTTATAATGGTATTTTTTGTTATAATGATAATGCGCCAAAACTCCATGCAAAATTCTAGAGGAATGCAATTTGGAAAAAGCAGGGCAAGAGTCTTTGACGGAACAAAAAAAGAAAAGGTTACATTTAATGATGTAGCGGGGCAAGAGGAAGCAAAACGTGAATTATCTGAAATTGTAGATTTTCTCAAAAATCCAAAAAAATATGAAAGCATCGGAGCAAAAATTCCTACTGGTGTATTATTGGTGGGTAATCCAGGTACTGGTAAAACACTTTTAGCACGTGCTGTAGCAGGAGAAGCTGGGGTTGCCTTTTTGCACATTTCAGGTAGTGATTTTGTTGAAATGTTTGTTGGTGTTGGGGCAAGTCGTGTGAGGGATCTTTTTGAGCAGGGGCGAAAAATGGCTCCCGCAATTATATTTATTGACGAACTTGACGCTGTTGGGCGTGCTAGGGGCGCTGGTTTTGGCGGGGGTCATGATGAAAGAGAACAAACACTTAATCAAATGCTTGTTGAAATGGATGGTTTTGAAAATAAAGATGAAATCATTATTCTTGCAGCAACAAACCGTCCAGATGTATTAGACCCTGCTTTATTGCGTCCAGGGCGCTTTGATAGGCAAGTGAGCGTTCTTTTACCAGATATTAAAGAAAGAGAAGCAATTCTCAAGGTTCACGCAAAAAAAATTAAAGTAACTGCAGATGTAAATCTTAATAAGATAGCGAGAGCGACTCCAGGAATGAGTGGGGCAGAGCTTGCTAATATGATAAATGAAGCAGCTCTTTTTGCCGCTCGAAAGAATAAGAAAAAAGTGTCATCTGAAGAAATGGAAGAAGCACGTGATAAGCAATTAATGGGAGTTGCGAGAGAGAGTATGGTTATGCCAGAGAAAGAAAAAGCAATGACTGCATGCCATGAAGCAGGACATGCTCTTCCATACTACTATTTAGAACATGCTTCTCCGTTACATAAGGTAACAATTATTCCAAGGGGACGAGCACTAGGTTTAACAATGGGATTGCCAAAAGAAGATTCATACTCACACACAAAGAATTGGTTAAAAGATCAGTTGGTAATAATGTTTGGTGGCTATGCTGCAGAATCAATAGTATATAAAGACACTACAACGGGAACTCAAAATGATATACAACGTGCAACTGATATTGCTCGTCGTATGGTATGTGAATGGGGAATGTCAGAAGAAGTGGGAACTATAGCATTTGGTCAAGAAGATGAGCCTATTTTTATGGGAAAAGAAATTGAAAGACGCAAGGGTTATTCAGAAGACAGTGCAAAAAAAATTGATGAAGCAGTGAAAAAAATATTAGATGAAGCTTTAGATAAGTGTAAAAAGATTTTAACAAAAAATAGAAAAAAACTTGATAAGCTTACACAAGCACTTATAGATCAAGAGACTCTCAGTGATAATGAAATACGTGCATTATTAGGATTTAAACCATCTGAAAATTTATCTGAAAATGAACAAGAATCTGGTACAGGAATTGAAGGGCCACACATACATCTAAAAGAAGATGGTGATGAATAAGGTGTATATTTCGGTGAAGTAAAGAGGAGGATAAAATGTGTAAAAACAAGTGCTTATTTTTGTCTGTCATATTTCTATTTTTCATTGCGTCATTTAGTTTTGGTCAAGTTAGTTTGGATGATACCAATATGGTGCAATTTGAAAATGTGCAAGAATTAAACAATCCTTCTACATTTAATAAAACAGCTTTGCTTTTTTTGGAAGAAGCAAAAAAGCAGCTTATTCAAAATAATTGGGATTTGGCCTATACAATAGCAGAAAACGCCCTAGTGTATGACTCCTCAATCGCCGACCTTTATTATATTCAAGCAATTAGCCTCTTTGAAAAAGATGAAATATATTATAAAATAGTGCAATTGCTAGAAAAAAGCTTGTCACAAAATGAAACAACGTGGTATGATTTTAATAAAGACTCTAGTAGAATATTATTAGCGCGTCTTTATGTAGATATAAAAAAAGCTCAGGAAGCGATTGCACTACTTGATGAAAGTCCAGCTCTCAATACGTCTGATGCGATGCTTACACGAGCTAGAGCGCATTATGTGCTTAATGATATTGAAAATGCAAGAAAGTATGTATTTGATGGCGCTAGTCAATATCCTCTTGATACAAGATTTGATGAGTTGTTTTATGCGCAAGAATATAAAAACATGCAAATAGTAAACGAACTTACTTTACTCGAAGAAAGTGCTGAGCAGCTAGAAAACGATGGAGAACCTGATAGCCCAATAGCATTAACCGAAGTTGTTGAAGGTGAATCGCAAATTGCTGCAATAGGTGATGATTCAGTTGAGATGCAAGTAGTAAGTGAAGTTGAAACTGAAACTGAAATTGAGAATGCAGAAAACGTAACAGATGAATTGTTTACGGTTTCAGATGAGTTAACGTACTTGGCATCATTTTTTAACAATCGCATAGTACAGTTCTCAAAAGAAAATACAGAGTTACTGTTGTATGCAGCAATTTTTTCTACTGAAAGCGAAGAAAAAAGTAGATTGCTACGGGCTTGGCAAACACAAGGTAAAAAACATCCATTATTCGCTATTCATGCATTACGGAATGATATTATGGGTGAATCTGCAGCATTTCAATATATGCTTGATTTTTTTCCAGATATTGAACTTTCTACACTCCTTGATTTTATCGGCTTGCTTAGTGAGCCTGGCGTAATAGAAGATGCAAAAAACTATTTTTCCCAGTATGAAGGAAGGATACTCATTGATAATGATGATGATTTAATACATGAGCTAAGGGTAGCATATGAAAGAGGGCGACCTTCTAAGATAGACTATGATAGTAATCAAGATGGTTATGAATCTTGGACTATGTTAAATGATTATGGGGAACCTACGTCATTGGAATTACATGAAACTGATATGTTCTTTGAATATAAAACATGGCCTTTTGTGAGTATGGCCTCTGATATGCAGACATCAGCCAAACCGAAAAACTATTACCTTGCTGCAGACACCTATTCTCTTCCAATGGTAGATTTTGTTGAAAATGACGTATTTAAGAATACTTTAAGCCAAGCATTTTATACTCCCATTGTGCATGAGGAATCACAGGTTTTAGAAATGGATTTATTTAATGCTTCATATATGATTGATTTTCCAACCACGGAATATGCAAACAGTCGTGGACGATATACACTTTTGGATGGAATAATCAAAAGTGCTGTATACACAGACAATGAACGGCCTTATGCGTACACACATTTTCAAAATGGCTTTCCTGTTTCTCGAAATGTTGATAAGGATGGCAATGGAATATATGAGGTTGTAGAAGTATATGCACTGCAAGACTCAGAAAGTATTTCTACAAAACTCCTTGATGAGGTATTTGGTTTTTCTCATATTGCGCAAAATCAATATATACAAAAAATATATGTAGATTTAAACAATGATGGTTTTGATGACTTTTCACAAGAATACATTGCCAACGGTGGTAGTACATCGAGTTGGGATAGCGATAATGATGGTGAGTGGGATGTGCAGTTTTCACAGAATTTAGATGGAAGCGAAAGAGAAGTGCAGTATGTTCATCCTTTGTCGAATGAAGTCCAATCGGTTCAAATTGTAAATGGTATTCCTGTGCAAGCAAGCGGAAAAGAAGTAATTATAGATCAGAATATGTACTTTTATTGGATAGGTGAAAACGCTGGAAGTGCACATGCAGAAAAAATTATTACTGAGCTTTCTTTACAAAATTCAACTATTGCTTTGATTGTAACAGATCAACTATGGGATAGTAACACAGAGCAATTTATGAGAATTGTAGGTATAAAAAATGGAGATATGTACTTTGGTGAAGTTTTCTACGAATAAGGGATGTTGGTTGTGTTTGATTATTATTTTATGCCTTTTTGCTTCTTGTCAAAGTAATAAAATTAATGAGTATGTAAGACCGGATTTTTCTGATATAGAAATTCTTGAAAATGAAATAGGTCGAATTAGAGATGGCCAGGAAGATAATCCAGCTTATGCTCTATGGTTGGCACATATTTTATATGATGAAACACATAATGATGCCGTGAGAGATTTATATGTAGAGTGTTATAATACCGCTTTGAAGCAATTTGATGAAAAAATTCAATCTAAACAGTGGTTTGATGCTCTTCGGCTTTCAAATTCGATTTTGTCTTTAAATGAGCTTGTTTCATCGAATATTCAAATAGAAATTGAAAATACTATTATTGAAAAAGTTAAACTAGCTCAACAAGCCTATGAGAACCTCTCATTGCTAAAAAATAGTTCTAATACTATTTCAGAAGGTGGTGAAAGTATTGCTACTTTTATTACAGGCGTTGTTACCGTTTGGGTTGATTTGGGTGTTGTGGTTGAGAGAGGTCTGGGCTATCCAAATCGCAGCTTAGGTTCAGGATTTTTTATTGATGAGCGCGGATATATTATTACAAACCATCACGTAATTGAAGAGTTGGTAGATCCTGAATACGAGGGCTATTCTAAACTATACATAAAACTTTCGCATGATTCTGAAACCCGAATTCCTGCAAAAGTGGTGGGTTGGGACAAAACGCTTGACTTGGCATTATTAAAGACTGAAATAACTCCGCCCTTTGTTTACACATTAGGGTCATCTGAAAATCTTACCATTGGTAATCAAATTTATGCAATTGGTTCGCCTGTTGGCTTAGAAAATACTATAACTTCTGGTATTATATCTGCTTTTGATAGGCAACTTTTATCTACTGCTGCCGTTATGCAAATTGATGCTGCAGTCAACTCAGGAAATTCAGGTGGACCTTTAATTAACACAAATGGAGAAGTTCAAGGAATTGTATTTGCAGGGCTTCCGACATATCAAGGCTTAAACTTTGCAATCCCTGTAGAATATTTAAGGGCAATTTTATTACGGCTTTACTCGCAAGGTGAAGTGAATCATTCCTGGATTGGTGCTTATGGACGAACAATAAAACGATATCCAGCTGATGAACTAGGTTTGGGGGTTGAAGTTTTATATGTGATGCCTGGAAGTCCTGCATACATTGTTGGGCTAAAACCTGGAGACATTATAACTCAAATAAATAATATTCCTGTAACAAGTATTGAAGAACTTCAATATGCCCTTATTCATTTAGCACCTGAATCAATTGTTTTTCTTGACAAAAAGACGTCTGTTGATGGAATTAATGAAAAACATGCTGTATACCTCGAACATCGACCTGAACAACCAGGCTTGCAGATATATGAAAGGGAGCCTGAATACAAAATGGTATATCCTCTTTTTGGGATGGAACTAATACCTTCTTCAGTGGGGAATAAGAATCAATACACAGTTCAATCAATTATAAAAGGCAGTATTGCAGATGAATCAGGCTTTTCGGTGCACGACCATGTTGAAATAATGAAATCATATGTGTCAGAAAATGAAGATGCCGTTTTTATTGAATCGTTTACAAAAAAAAGAAAAAGCGGATATTTTGAAGTTTCAGTAGGAATTGGTGCACCATTAGATAGCCTCTATCTTTTTTAGATTTGCAAAGTGCGATTGAAGTACCGCGAAGCGTCCGGCGTAGCATCGCCGGATGAGCGTTAGCGAAGTACGTAATGAGCGTTTATAATGTCCACACACAATGAACATAAAAGTAGTTCAATGTATAGACAATCGGCTATTTTTCCTATAAAATAGTTTTTAATGAAAGAATTAAAATTAAAGCGTAATTTTTGTATTGTTGCGCATATTGACCACGGAAAGTCCACACTTTCCGATCGCCTTATTCAAAAGGCACGCATTGTTGATGATAGACAATTCCAAAATCAAATACTCGATAGCATGGACATAGAAAGAGAGCGTGGCATTACTATTAAGAGTCAGGCTGTGACGATTCCATATACTGCAAAAGATGGCAACACGTACGAGCTTAACTTTGTTGACACCCCCGGACATGTTGACTTTTCTTATGAGGTTTCGAGAGCTATTGCTTCATGTGAGGGAGCTTTGTTACTCGTTGATGCTGCACAAGGTGTTGAATCTCAAACGCTTTCAAATATGTATTTGGCACTCGAGCATAATCTTGAAATGGTACCTGTTATTAATAAAATTGACCTTCCTGCTGCTGATATTCCTTCGGCTAAAAAGCAAATAGAGCACGATTTAGGGCTAGATCCTGAGGGAGCCATTTTATGTTCTGCAAAAACGGGAGCTGGTGTAGACGAGCTGTTTGAAGCAATTGTTGAACGCATTCCATGTCCAACGCATGACGAATCTGGCAAAACCAAGGCACTTATTTTTGACTGTCATTATGACCCTTATCGAGGAGTTGTTGTTCATATACGAGTTTTTGCGGGTTCAATAAAACCAGGGCAAGTTATACGATACATGGCCACTGGAACAGAATACAAGGTAGAAACAGTTGGTATTTTTAAGTTAAAACTTGAAGAAAAGGATGAGCTTTTTGAAGGTGATGTTGGATATATTATTGCTGGCATAAAAACGGTATCAGACGTAAAAGTTGGAGATACTATTACGCTTGCAAATAATCCTGCAGAAGAGCCTTTATCTGGATTTAAGGAAGTAAAGCCTGTTGTATTCTCATCAATTTATCCTGTAGACACAAACGATTATGAAGAGCTTAGGGATAGCATGGATAAGTTAAAGCTTAATGATGCAAGTTTAGTGTTTGAAAAAGACTCTTCTTTGGCTTTAGGTCATGGTTTTAGGTGTGGGTTTTTAGGATTATTACATTTAGAGGTAGTACAAGAGCGTTTGGAGAGAGATTTTGGGCAATCGGTTATTTTTACAGCGCCTTCTGTACGATACCATGTAACGCTTAATAATGGTGAAGAGAAATACATTGATAATCCTGCAGACTATCCAGATGGTGGGAAAATAGCCCTTGCGCGAGAACCATACATCAAGGCTGCTATCATTACTCCAGCAACTTATTTAGGGCCTATTATGCAGCTTTGTACCGAGAAACGTGGTATTCAAGTTAATATGCAGTACTTAGATGAAAAACGCGTAGAGATAATATATGAAATGCCTTTGGCTGAAGTTTTGTTTGATTTTTATGATAGGTTAAAAAGTTGTACTCGTGGATATGCTTCATTTGATTACGAACTTATTGGCTATAGGGATACAGATCTTGTTAAAATAGACATACTCATTAATGGTAAAGGTGTTGATGCCCTTGCACAGCTTTCATTTAGAGGAAACGCTTATGACCATGCAAGGCATGTTTGTTCTCAATTAAAAGAAGAGATTACTAAGCAACAGTTTAAGATTGCCATTCAAGGCGCAATTGGTAGTAATGTTATAGCTCGTGAAACCGTTAACGCCCTCCGAAAAGACGTTTTGGCAAAATGTTACGGTGGGGATGTTACCAGAAAGCGTAAACTTCTTGAAAAACAAAAAGAAGGTAAAAAGCGCATGAAAATGATTGGAGACGTAGAACTTCCGCAAAGCGCTTTTTTAGCGGTATTGAAAACCAATGTAGACTAGATAATTCCGAATTACGAATTACGAATTATTAGGGTAGAGCGGTTTGGAAAGGGAAACCACAGATTACACAGATTAATAGGATTACATTTTGTGGAGCTTTGATGGTTTTCTTGATTTAGAAATTTGTTATACCTAGTTAAGAGCATTTAGTGAGTTCATTGCTTTTGTCTGCTACTATGAATAGTACTGCAGAAAAAATCGGTGTAATCTGTGGATAAAAAAAATAAAAAAATCAAAATGAAGTTTCAGAGAAAAAAAATGAAGATTACATGGCTGCAAGCCATAAATAAGACGAAAAAATAAAAGCAGTCTACGGCTGCAAGACGTAAAAGGAGACAAAAAATGACATATCAAGAAGTGTTAGAAAGTGCACGGGGGCAGATGGGGCCATTTTGTAAGGCGTGCCCAGTGTGTAATGGGATTGCTTGTAAAGCCAGTATGCCAGGTCCTGGTGCAAAAGGCTTAGCAACTGGTTTTATTCGCAATTATCAAAAATGGCAGGAAATTTGTGTGAACATGGATACCATTTGCGAAAACAAGATCGTTGATACAAGTACTGAGCTTTTTGGGTCTACATATAGTTTTCCATTTTTTGCCTCTCCCGTAGGTGCTATGAACATGCATTATGGCGATAAATATAACGATATGCAGTATAATGACATTTTGGTTAGAGAATGTGAAAAATCAGGTATTGCAGCTTTTACAGGAGATGGAGCATATGCTGATGTATTCATAGGTGCCTGTGCTGCAATAAAAAATTCAAATGGAAAGGGTGTTCCCACCGTAAAGCCTTGGGATAAAGAAACACTTTTTTCAAAAATAGATTTGGCAAAAGATTCAGGCGCTAAGTGTATCGCTATGGATATTGATGCGGCCGGGCTTCCTTTCTTAAAAAATCTCACCCCTCCTGCGGGAAGTAAAACAGTTGAAGAGTTAAAAGAAATAATTGAATACGCAGGCATTCCTTTTATTATTAAGGGTATAATGACTGTGAGAGGTGCCTTAAAGGCTTTAAATGCAGGCGCTAGTGGTATTGTTGTATCTAATCATGGGGGGCGTGTTTTAGACCAATGTCCTGCAACTTGTGAGGTTTTGCCTGAGATAGTTGATGCTACTGGTGGTAAAATGACTGTATTTATAGATGGTGGCATTCGAACAGGCGTGGATGTTTTTAAAGCTCTCGCACTTGGAGCAGATGCTGCTCTGATAGGACGCCCTTTTGTAAATGCTATTTATGGAAGCGAAACTGAAGGTGTGCGTCTCTTGGTTGAAAAATTATCAAATGAATTAAAAGATACAATGGCTATGTGTGGTGTACATAGCTTATCAGAAATAACGAGAGACTGCGTAAGATAATTAATAAGGTATAATTAATAATTAATAATTAATAATTAATAGTACCCTTACAACCGTGAAAACACTTGCGTGTGCCACG
>CAYJPS010000066.1:0-12694 GCA_964372135.1 uncultured Treponemataceae bacterium
ATATAAAGCTTCTTTAACAAGGGAGCAGTTTCTTTTCAGCGAAATGCGTACTACTGCCAGATTGCTTGTAGAAGGTTTATCAAAAGAGACAGTCCTTACTCAAATCATAAATGAGAATTTATTTCAATACCCAACAGAAAAATCCATCAACAGAATGGCTCAATTATGTATCTCTCGCCTTGAAGGATTAAATAGTTCCACCTTAATCAGTGCACTCGCATCTAGTCCCATAAGCACAGCAAAACAAATTTGTCTTTATGCTATGATGAAACACAGCCGATTAGTATCAGATTTTATGCTTACGGTCGTCGGTGAAAAATTTAGATTACAAGATATGAGTTTTAGTAAAGCTGATTTAAATATTTTTTTTATGAGATTGCAAGAACAAGATGATGCCGTAGCGTCATGGAGTGACTCTACAATAACCAAGCTAAAGCAAGTGTTAGCTAAAATACTTGTCGAAAATGAATACCTTGATAACAGTAAATCTCATCGACTTAATCCTATATTATTAAGTTCAATATTGGAAAATGCCATACAAAACAATAACGATGAAACTATGCTTCCTGCATTTAACTGTTTTCGATAGTAGAATCTAGATATGAATAGTATAAATGAACGTTTAGACAAAGTCAGACATTTACTTAATGATAAAGATTTCATTTCCGGTAAGGGTTTAAGTAACGAAGTGAATATCCGTATTTTTTGTTATGACCCCAAAGACGAACTAGCCATCTCTCATTTTATTAACCAAATTACTTCAGACAAAACTTTTGAAAGTAATATTATTGAATGTAATCTCTATAAAATTTTTTTAGATGCATGTACAGACATAGATATTTTGGACTCCATAAATGAAATGGAGGCAATGGATGGGAGTAAATTTCTTCTTGAGCAATTACACTCAACCATAGGAGAGTCTGAGTTTATAAACAAAATCCAATACTCTCCACACTTAGAGGGTGACATACTACTCATTACAGGCGTAGGAGATGTTTTTCCATTTATGAGAGTTCACTCTCTTCTGGAGGCTTTACAACCCCATTTTTCAGATGTACCAATTCTTGTTATGTACCCTGGAGAGTTCACCGGGCATTATTTGAGACTATTCAACAAACTAAAGCCTAATGATTACTATCGTGCTTTTAATGTAATTTAGGAGAAATTAATGAAAATTCAATCGATGTTTAGCGACGATATTAATCGAAAAATTAATGGAGTCATCAAAGTAGACCAAAAAGATGCAACGACTGAACGGGAAGTTAGAGAGTATGTCATAACAAAAGAATTAAAAAAACATTTTATCTCCTTTTTTAATTCTTATGGGGAAGCATTTGATAAACCAACGGACGACGTAGGAATATGGATATCCGGTTTCTTTGGAAGTGGTAAATCTCACTTTCTTAAAATGCTTTCTTATCTTTTGGCTAATAATGAGATAAATGGCAAAAAGACTGTCGAATATTTTAGAGAAAAATTTGACGATGATCCGGCGACTTTCATGCTTATAGACACAGCAACACAACATGAAACCAAAACAATTCTTTTTAATATAGACATTGAAGGTCCATCCGTTAAGGATAATACCGCTGTTCTTCGGGTTTTTGCAAAAATGTTTTACACCCATCTTGGGTTTTATGGTGAAAACCTAAAAGTAGCCATGCTTGAATATTATATTGAACAAATGGGAAAAACAGAGGAATTCAGGCGTGTTTTTGCAGAAAAAAAAGGAGATTCATGGTCAAATCATCGTCGAGCCTACGCTTTTAATGGTAAAGTTCTTATCCCTACACTTATATCTGTTTTAGGTATGAGTGAGGAAGATGCTAACAACTGGTTTTATGATAAAAAACCTGTGGAAATCAGCATCGCCCAACTCGTCCAAGATATGAATACCTATGTTAGCAAAAAGCCTAAAAACTTCAGATTATTGTTTATGGTTGACGAAGTTGGACAATATGTTGGGACAGATACTAGCATGCTTCTTAATTTACAATCCTTGACCGAAAAAATTGGTAGTGAATGTGGTGGTAAAATATGGATTGCTTGTACAGGACAAGAAGCTATCGACGAAATTATCAAAGTTCGTGAAAATGAATTTTCTCGAATTCAAGCAAGATTTCAAACTCGCTTATCACTCTCATCCTCTTCTGTTGATGAGGTCATCCAAAAACGTATATTGAAAAAGACCCCCGAAGCTGTAACCGAACTAGAAAATGTTTATAATAAGAGTGACTCTGTGTTGAGAAACTTATTTAGCTTTACTGATTCGGTTCTTGACATCAAGGGATATGGTGGAGCGAGTGAGTTTGTAACGAATTTCCCTTTTGTTCCCTATCAATTTATCATTATGCAAAAAGTTTTTTCTGAAATCCGCAAACACGGAAATTCCGGAAAACACCTTTCCGGCGGTGAACGCTCAATGCTCTCCGGCTTTCAGGAAGCCACACAAAAAATTCAAGAAAAGAATGAATACAGTCTGGTACCTTTCTTTCTGTTTTACGACACTGTGCATGGTTTTTTAGATGGCAGTATAAGAAGAGTTATTGATCGTTGTGAAAAGGCTGCAACCGATGGAAACGGAATTGAAGTAGAAGATATTAATGTTTTAAAACTGTTGTACCTCATCCGTTATATAGATGATATTAAAGCGACTGTCGATAATATTTCTATTCTTATGGCTGACAATATCGAAGTTGACAAAATTCAACTCAGAGAAACAGTCAAAACTTCGCTTGATAGACTTATTAATCAAAACTATATTGCACGAAGTGGCGACACTTACAATTTTCTGACAGACGAAGAACAAGACATCCAAAAAGAAATTAGTAACACTAATGTCGATACATCAAACATCGTTGATAAAATAGCACAAATCATTTACGGAACTATTTATGACAGCTCTAAATTCCGTTACGGCAAGTATGATTTTGCCTTCGACAAACAGGTAGATACTATCTCTCTAAATACGCAAACCGGGGGCATGAAATTAAAGTTTCTTACAATCGCAACAGATAATGTTGATAAACTGGAATCACGTATGATTGCCGATTCTAAAAACAGTGTTGTGATTATCCTTGGTGAAACTCCGTATTATGAATTAATTGAAAAATCGCTCAAAATCCGTAAATTTGTAAGACAAAAAAATGTATCACAACTACCTAAATCCATTCAAGATATTATCAGAGGACAACAAGACGAAGCAGAAAATTATGAACAAATAGCCGTAGACCACCTTATAAAAGCAATTAATTCAGGTATTTTTTATGCTGACGGAGAGAAAATTCAAGTCAAAAATGATACTGTAAAATCAAAAATTAACGAAGCCTTAGAGTATTTAGTGAGCCATGTCTATCACAAGCTCTCACTGATTACAAAAAATGCAGATTCTGACGCAGATATTATTGCGGTACTAAACGGCAATGCAGACGCAGGGAAAATAGCCGGTTTTGAAGACAATAGAGATGCGGCAACTGTTATAGAAGAATACCTTGACATACAAGCAAGAAAGCTTCTGCCAACTTCAATCGCAGATTTGCAAAGCAGATACCATGCGATTCCTTATGGCTGGAAAGAAATAGATATTGCGTGCGTTATAGCTCGTTTGGTTTACACACAAAAAGTAACTATCAAATACGCCGGAACAACAATACAACCAAACGATAAAAGGCTTCCTGATATGCTCCGCAAAAAGAGCGAAACAGGAAAAACAGATATTTCAAAACGTCAGGTTATTTCTGCCACAAAAATAAATTCCGTAAGAGAATTTTTGCGTGAATATTTTGATATTATGGATATTCCCAACGATGAAGATACCATAATAGCCTTTATTGTTAAGAATTTTTCCGAACAAAAAGAATACTACACAAGCCTACAAAACAGATATACAGGTAAGAACTATCCTAATAAAGAGCTTGTATCTCGTTCTTTAACGCTTGTTGAGAGTGTCTTGGCTCAAAGAAATGACAATACCTCGTTATTGGAATATATTATTAAAAGCAACGATGATTTATTGGACAATAAAGAAGACATGCAAGACATTGAGCTTTTCTTTAAAAACCAAGTCACGCTCTTTGATGAAGCAACAACACTGGAAAAGAGCTTAGAAAATGAGCATTTTTACTTTAAAGAAGAAGTTGAAATAAAAAAAGCATTGGCCGATATAAACACTATTATAAGCCAACAAACACCAAAGTTTAATTATAAGAAAATACCGGAGCTCAATGCCCTTATAGCAAGTGTCAGAGATGCTCATAGCAGATTATTGGATGTCAAGCGAAAAGAGATTATGGAAGTTATCCGCCAATGTATGGAAACCATTCATGCATACAAAGAAAGCTCTGACGAAATACGTAATATTATTCTTAAAGCAGATGATTTGTATTCAAAAATAAAAATACATGTTGCAAACCTCGAAAATCTAACCTTGCTTGACGGGCAACTCCCCCACATTCTTGATTGCAAGGAAAAAGCTTGCACCGATATTGAAGATTTGTTGAAGCCTGTAGAATCTAAATCTACATCACAAACATCGCCCCCTGTGTCAAGTCCTAAAAATATAAAAACCATAAATCGCCAAGTTGTTTTTCCATCCAGGAAGCTTGAAAACGAAGCCGATATTGATGCCTACGTTGAAAAAATACGTAAACAGCTTAAAGAACAACTGAAAAATTATGACGGTATTGAGTTAAAATAAGAGGATCTTTTATGGATAAAAATGCAATCAAAAAATATGCTATCTGGGCACGGGAAGAGCTTATCAGAAGAGTTTCCGCTAAGGCTGAACAATATGGAGTTTCCTCAAAAGATATAATCGACGTTACATCTGATAGTATTCACGGTAAAGTTTTAACTTCATCGGAAAAAGCTCAGCGAAAAACTTTAATAGAGAAGGTAAATAAACAGGGCTACGAACAAGTTATGGAAGAGGTGGCATATACTTGGTTTAACCGATTTACCGCCCTTCGCTTTATGGAAGTTAATAACTATCTTCCGTCAAAAATTCGAGTGTTTACCGATGAAGAAAATAACTTTAACCCACAAATTTTAGCTGAAGCAATTCATCTGGAAATGGAGGGTTTAAAGCAAGATATCGTTTTTGACCTCAAAGAAAAAAATGAAACAGAAAAACTCTATAAATATTTGCTCATTACCCAATGCAATGCTCTCAACAGCGTTTTACCGCAAATGTTTCAAAAGATTAATGACTATTCTGAATTACTCTTTCCTGATAATATTTTGCGTGAAGGTTCTGTTATTGAACAAATGATTAGGTTTATTCCCGAAGAAGATTTTAAAGAAGCTGTTGAAATTATAGGGTGGTTGTATCAGTATTATAACACTGCCCCTAAAGACCAAGTTTTTGCAAATTTAAAGAAAAATATAAAAATTAATAAAGAAAACATTCCAGCCGCAACACAATTATTTACCCCCGATTGGATTGTACGCTATATGGTGGAAAACTCATTAGGGCGAATTGCCGTTGAAAAGCTGAATGTGAATCCCATCGAACAAGGTTGGAAATACTATTTAGAAGAAGCAGAACAAACTGAAGAAGTTCAAAAACAGCTTGCTATTCTCAATGCCGATAAAAAGGATTTTAAGCTTGAAAACTTAAAGCTGATAGATCCTTGTATGGGAAGCGGGCATATTTTAGTCTATGCGTTTGATGTTCTTGTGCAGATATACGAAAGTCAAGGCTATTCAGCCAGAGACGCCGTAGCCCTTATCCTTGAACATAACCTATACGGGCTTGACATTGATGATAGAGCGCATCAGCTTGCCTATTTTGCAATTATAATGAAGGCACGTTCGTATGACAGAAGGTTTTTTACTAAGCATATAGTTCCCCAACTCTACTCACCTAAAAACTATGAAGAAGGTAAGGAGTATGGTTCACTTTTGCTTGTGGACACACTTGAAGATAAACCACAAAAAAAGAAAGATAACACACAATTCTCTGTGTTTGATGAAGATTACAATGACAAAATAAATACTTGGAACTTTCGCAGACTGTTAGCTCAAAAATATGATGTTGTTGTAACTAACCCGCCGTATATGTCGAATCTTCCTCCAAAGTTAATGTCTTTTTTAAAGCAATACTACCCTAATGAAAAAAATGATTTATACGCAGCTTTTATTAGATGTTGTACAGAACTTTGTATTCATTATGTATCCGTTATTGCGCCTGAATCTTGGATGTTTATATCAGCATATAGAGAGTTGAGAAAAACTGTTTTCATGCAAACCCACCTTATCTCTTGTATACATCTAGGAACAAAAGCATTTGATTGTGGATTTGGAACAGCAGTATTATGTTTTTCTAAAAATTCTTGTTTGTCTTATGCTGGTTCATATGTGCGAGTTGTTGAACTCGAACAGGAAAAAAAGCACACTGGAGTAATAAACAAAAAAAATATCTACTTTTCTTCATTTAAACGCTTTCAATCACTACCCAATGAGGTTATGGCATATTGGTGCACTCAGGGGTTCGTTGATAAAATTAAAAATAAAAAACCATTTAGTGTAAGTTACCAATTTAACTGCGGCATAAAAACAGGTAACAATGAATTATTTCTCAGGCTTTGGCACGAAGTAAGTAAAAATAAAATCAATTCAACCCCTACTAAAGAAGCTTTATGTTCAAATGACTATAAGTGGTATTACTATAATAAAGGAGGAGGGTATAAAAAATGGTATGGTGGGTACGAGCATGTTATCAATCTTGAAAATAACGCAAAAGAAATAAAAGAAAAGGTTAATAAATCAACATATCGCCTAAGAAATCTTGATAATTACTTCGTTAGTGGAACTATATGGCCACTAATCGGAGAAGCAAGGTTTAGCGGACGCTATTTACCTGATAACACACTCAGTGATGTAACCTCTAATGCTATATACTTTAATGAAAAGTATGACTATTACCCTATGTCATTAATGAATAGTATTGTTTTCAACTGTCTTTTGAATATGATAAATCCAACTTTAGGTTGTCCAATTGATAGCGTAGCAAAAGTTCCATTCATACAAAACACAAATATTCGGATTGAAGAAATTACCCAACAAAACATCTCTCTTTCAAAAAAAGATTGGGATTCCTTTGAAACTTCTTGGGATTTTGAAAAACATCCTTTAATATAAAAACGAGGTAATTTTTATGACAATATATAAGGATTTTCATCGTGATGTTATTAAAAGAAGTAAAATCAACTTAGAAAACTACAAAGGGGACTATGAAGTTACAATGCTTCTAAATACTTTGTATATGACATTACTGCACGCTATAGAATTGAGAACCAAACTTCATGTTAAGTCAAAGCTATTAGTTAAATATTTAAAAGATGAAGAAATAGTAGACATGTGTGAAAATAATTTCGATTCAGACGAAATTATACGAAATTTAAGAAATGGTTTAGCTCATCTCAATATTAGAACTAATTCTAAAGATGAAAAAACAATAACAGGCATCATAATTTCCTCAAAAAACAATACAATAACAACTAAATGCAAAGAATGTGGCAATAAAAATAGCTTGAATAAAAACTATAATGAAGACGATGATGGTTATATCTGTAATTTTAAATTTAGTATAGAACAACTTAGAGAATTAACCTATCTTGTAATTGATTCTGTTCTCAAAGATAATGAATCAAAGGAAACAGAAAATGCAAAGTAGACTTATTTCAGACAAATTCAAAGAATGGGAACAAGAGTGCGATGCTCGTTTTAACCAACTAAAAAACAATGAAGAAGAACTCAATCGTATATTTATCGACATATACGGACTTCAAGACGAACTTACTCCAGAAGTGGAAGATAAAGATGTTACCGTAAGAAAGGCTGATCTTGTGCGTGAAATAAAATCACTTATAAGCTATGCCGTTGGCTGTATGTTTGGCAGATATTCCCTTGATGTCAACGGGCTTGCTTATGCCGGTGGTGACTTTAACAAAGCAAAATATATTACTTTTATTCCTGACACTGACAATATTATCCCAATTTGTAATGATGACTACTTCGACGATGATATTGTAGGAAGATTTGTGGATTTCATTGAAGTTGTTTATGGTGCAGAAACTCTTGAAGAAAATTTAAACTTTATAGCCAAGGCTCTTGGGGCAAAAGGCGCTTCCCGTACTATAATTAGAAATTACTTCCTAAAAGATTTTTTTGCCGACCATTGTAAAATATATCAAAAACGTCCTATTTATTGGCTTTTTGATAGTGGAAAGAAAAATGGTTTCAAGGCTCTTATATACTTGCACAGATACGCCCCCGATACAATTGCCCGTATTCGTACCGACTATATCCATGAGCAACAAGGACGCTATAGAACCGCAATTGCCGATTTGGAAAATCGCATAAACTCCGCATCTACAAGTGATAAAATCAAACTAAATAAAGAATTATCTGCCATAAAAGAACAAGCAGAAGAACTTTTAAAATATGAAGAAAAAATTCATCACCTTGCAGATAAGATGATAAATATAGACCTTGATGATGGCGTAAAAAACAATTATGCTCTTTTTGGCGATGTACTGGCAAAGATTAAATAAGATTTGAATAGGAGAAATATATGTGTATTACAAGTGTAAGACTTCAAGATTTTACTGTGTTCAAAGAGATAGATATTGACTTTGCTACAGAATTTAACGTTCTTATCGGCGAAAATGGTACAGGTAAAACGCATTTGATGAAGGCAATGTATGCTTCAATGTTAACTGATGACGAAGCCCAAAGTGGTAAACCTTTCCCTATCAATAGATATATTGAATACTTTGGTATAAAGCCATTTAATAATGAAACAGGATACGTCTTTTTATCTGCTAAAGATGGGTCTAAAGCTGTCTTTATCCCTGCAAAAGATATTCTTACTCATTCAAAAGGTTTTCTTTCTTTATACAATGAAAAAGAAATGTCATTTGATAAAACCTATTACGACATTATCAGCAAGTCACTTTTGCCAAAACTAAAACAAATTCCTGCTATTGGAAAATCCATCTTACCACAATTAGAAAAAATTATTGGTGGCAAAGTCTTAGTTGAAGATGAAAAGTTTTTTATTGAAAAAGAAAATGGCATAAAAATAGACTTTTCATTGGAGGCAGAAGGCATAAAAAGAATTGCCATACTATGGCAACTTATTATGAACGGCAGTATAGCAAAAGGGTCTATTCTCTTATGGGACGAACCGGAAGCAAATATTAATCCTAAGCTTATTCCAAATGTGGTGGAAATTCTGCTTGAACTTTCAAGGCAAGGGGTACAAATCTTTACAGCTACTCATAACTATCTTTTTGCAAAATATATGGAAGTTCTTGCCAAAGACGAAGATAAAATATCATTTCACGCCCTTTATAAGACTGATGACGGTGTAAAATGTGAAACACAAGCAAAATTTTCACTTTTAGCCCAAAACTCAATACGTGAAGAAAACATCAACCTCTATGAAGCTGAAATTGAAAAGGAAATGTCATGATTACCATAGAAGAATCCGGCATGGCCTTTGGCCCATTTCAAGAGGAAAATGTTTTTTATGTTGAAAAATCTGAGCTGTATAAAAAACTTGGTAGTAAAGTTAAAATTGGTGAATTTATATTAAAAAGGGGAAATAAATTATTATTTGTAGAAGCTAAATCCACTGCTCCTAACCCCAATTCGGACACAGGAGAAGACTTTTATGAATATATAGATGATATTTCCAAAAAGCTTCGTAATAGCCTTGAACTTTTTCTAAGTGCTAATCATGAAATACAAATTGATAAAAATCAAGAAGCTGTTAAACTTATAGAGTTTGATAAATTTAATAAAATGGCATTACAATTTATTTTGGTTATACGTAAGCACGATAAAGAATGGCTTCAACCGGTAAGAGATGCCCTCGATAGTTATCTTATTGCACAACGAAAAATTTGGAATATAAAGATTGTTGTTCTAAACCCTGAACTTGCAAAAAAATACAAACTGATTAGCTAAGGAAATTTTGTGGATACCGATAAAATTATAGATGAATTAAATAAACGTTTTTCTGAACCTCTCCCTGAATTTTATTCGAGGCGTATTATTTTTTGGTACGATGAAGAAAGTGAGTATGCAGAGAAAGTAGACTCTATTGTTTTATCTAATGCAAAAATTGTTACCCTAACGGGTACTAATACTTTTGCTGTCAAAAAGCTGTTGACAGCTGATGATCTTTCCACAAACTATCTTGTATATCGCCCCTTTGCAATTGAAGATCCAAACGAGAACTGGCTCCTTAACATTGAGCTTTATAGCGAAGAATATCGCTCAGACTTAACCTCATCTCTTATTAGTGAACTCAAGCTTCAAAATAATATTGCAATACGTAACTGTCTAAAAAAATATAATAAATTCTTCAAAGCCAAAGACAGAAGGAAAAAGGCAACAAGTTTAATTGAGAAAAAAAATATAAGCAGTACAGCAGCATTACAATTAATTATAATGGCTTCACTGTGCAATATAACCACAACACATCCCAATGAAATCATTAGAACTCTTCTTAGTTGCGGTTTATCTCTTGAAGACAACTCTATCTATAACAAGTTCCAAAACTTCTCTATTGAAGATGCATTCTGGGAAATGGTATGGCAAGCAACAGGCTACAAAGAAACGGAGTATAGCCTTGAATCCCTTGCTAAACATATTTTAATCACCGCTACATCGAGAACTATCAAAGACGAGTATCTAATAGGGCTTGAACAATATATATCCATATCCCATCAATCCCATTGTTATGATTTTGTCTCTGAGTGGTCAGTTTCCGAAAGTAAGCTCAACTTATTGGATATAGCCAAAATAGTTGAAGAGGAACTCCGTTTACCTTTGCGGTTTTCAAAAATTCCTATTGACGAACTAGCCAACACTACATGTTTTCCTTGTGTAAATGAATGTATACTTGCCAATATCATGCAAGAAGTAAGCGACCATTTCATTGAAGTTGATAAGATATATCGAATCATTGAAAAAAGAAGAACGACAACATGGTACGACTTGACAGAATTTTACTTCGACGGACTTACACAAGTTGCTAATATGCAAAGTTTCTATAAAGAGTTTTCCGGGAATTTCCATACTGTCAAACCTCAAGAAGTTTGGAAAAAATATGCTGAATCATATTTCAAAATGGATACTTACTATCGTTTATATCATCTTGCATTTACAAAATGCTTAAAACAATCACATCCTGTGCTAGACGACATGTTTAAACAACTCACAGATGTTGTTGAAGGATTATATTCAAATTGGTTCCTTAATAAACTTGCGGAAAATTGGACAAATGCTTGCGCCGATGAACTGAATGAATATGGATATATATCAGATATTCCTAAATTATCAGACTTTTATAGTGATAACGTAAAAAATTCAGAAACCTATATATACGTTATTATTTCGGATGCTCTTCGATATGAAGTTGCTCACTCTTTAGCCGATCAACTAAAAAAAGAAACTCAAGCGAATGTCAAGATAAACACACGGCAAGCAACGTTTCCCACAACAACTAAGTTCGGAATGGCATCATTATTACCTCATGAAACAATGAGCACTGAAATTCGTAATAACCAGCTAAGGGTGCTTATAGATGGGGACTTATCGGAAAGTAATTATCGTGATAAAATATTAAAAAAATATAACAATAAAAGCATTGTCGTCAAATATGACGAGATTGTAACCATGAAACGGCTTGAAAGAAGTAGCCTCGTTAAAGGTCATGAAATCGTTTATATTTATCATGATACCATTGATAAGGCGAGCCACACATCTGACTTGGAAGTATTTCCTGCCTGTGATAAAGCTATAGATAACATTAAAAATATGATTCGCATTATAACAAGCGAATTTCGTGGCAGTCGTGTACTCATTACTGCAGACCACGGTTTTCTTTATACATATAGCCCCCTTCGAGAAGATAATAAAGTTGACAGTCTTACCTTTAAAGACAAAGCTCTTGAGTATGACAGACGCTATGTTATTATGCAAGAAGATGAAACACCACAATTACTTCTACCTGTAAAAATGTTTAACGGAAATAGTAATTTGAAAGGATTTACTCCCAGGGAAAATATTCGTATCAAAAAAACCGGTAGTGGGCTAAATTATGTTCATGGTGGTATTAGTTTACAAGAAATGGTTGTGCCTGTTATTGACTATAGGTTTATACACAACAGTACAAAAGAATACCAAAAAAACAAACAAAAGTACGACACAAAGCCTGTTTCACTAGATTTACTGTCTGCAAACAGAAAAATTAGTAATATGCTATTTTCTTTGAATTTTTATCAAAAAGAACCGGTTAGCGACAATCGTGAATTAGCTACTTATTTATTATATTTTGTTGATAGCAATGGTGTACAAGTAAGCGATACACAAAAAATTATTGCCGATAAAACAAGTAGCAATGAAAATGATCGCACTTTCCGTTGCAACTTTAGTTTAAAATCATTAAAATTTAATAACACTGAAAGTTACTATTTGGTCATAGCGCAAAAAGATGGACTTGATTTGCCAAAGCGTGAAGAATTTCAAATTGACATTGCTTTTGCAATAGATGACTTTGACTTCTTTAGCGAATAAGGGGGATTGTTGTGGAAGATATGTCAATAGAAAAGAGTATTCGTGAAGAGATAAAAGTAAAGCTAAGAGAACACTTTGATGGCAAAATTGTCCGTAAAGATTT
>CAYJPS010000067.1:0-12687 GCA_964372135.1 uncultured Treponemataceae bacterium
ACTTCTCACTTCGTCAAAACGTGATACGAGATAGTGGTTTAAAATAAAATCACTTGGAAAAATATTAAAATTGTAAATATCTTGCATTATTTACTCCTGAACAGGGTTTTTACCTCATAAAAATACCATTTTTTAGTATTTTTGTCACTAGCGCGATAGGGAATTTGGACTTAAAATACATAAACATTTGAAATATTCATACAATGAATATGTTCGCATTAAAAATAGTAAATTCTTTTAGATGTATAGGAGTGAATATGAAACGGTATGGTAGTGTAATAAAAGTAAAAAAAGAAAAACTTGACGAATATAAAGAGCTTCATGCGAATGCTTGGCCAGATGTATTAAAAAAAATTGCTGAAGTAAATATTACAAACTACTCAATTTTTTATGGTGGTGGATATTTATTTAGCTACTACGAATATACAGGAAGCGATTATGCAGGTGATATGAAAAAAATGGCAGATGATCCTGTAACACAAGAATGGTGGAAACTTACAGATCCCTGTCAAGAGAAAGTTGAGTTCGCTGGTGAAAAAGATTGGTGGACCGTTATGGAAGAGGTTTTTCACACTAACTAGCAATTGTTAGTGATGGAGATACGTTAAAAAAGTGGAGGAAGAAGTGACATCAAGAGAAAGAATTTTAAACGCTGTTGCTCATAAAGAAAGTGATAAAATACCGCTAGACCTAGGTTCAACACCAAGCTCTGGTATTTCTGCAATTGCATATAATAATTTAAAAAAAGAACTAAATATTACAGATGGTGGCACAAAGGTTTACGATGTTGTACAGCAAGTAGTTGAAGTAGAAGATACTATTGTTGACTTGTTTGGAATTGATGTTTTAGATGTTGGAAGGACATTTAACACAAATGATTCTGACTGGAAAAGCGTATCTCTTGCAGATGGCTCAAAGGCTTTATATCCTGAATGGTTTAAGTATGAAGAAAAGTCAAATGGTGATTTTGAATATTACGATGAAGACGGTGATAAGCTCGCAAAAATGCCTGTAGGAGCTACATTTTTTGATCAAACATATTTTCCGTATTTAGATGACTATCCAACTGATTACAAAGACTTAGATAAGATGATGGATAAAGTTTTGTGGAAAAAACTAGGTCATAGCCCATGGGATAATGCTAGTAAATCTGACTTCTGGCAAACACTTCGCGCCAATGCTCTCCATTTGAAAGAAACTACCGATAAAGCCATAATGCTCGTGTGCGGTTGCAATTTATTTGAATGGGGAACATTTTTACGACGAATAGATAATTTTCTTATGGATATTTACACTGACCCTGATTTGGTAGAAGGTCTTCTTGATCAACTAGTTGAAAGGCATTTAACTACATTACAAAATGTGTGTGAGTCGGTAGGGGATGTTGTTGATATTATCAGATTAGGTGATGATTTGGGAATGGATTCGGGTATGTTCATGGCACGTGAAAAATACGTTGATATTTTTAAGCCTCGTCAAAAAATAATGCTCGATTACATAAAAAAGAACAGCTCAATGAAAACTTTTTTACATTCCTGCGGTTCTGTAGAGCCAATTATTGGTGATTTGATTGAAGTAGGTTTTGATATTCTAAATCCGGTTCAAACAACAGCACGCGATATGGAACCTGAGCATTTGAAAAAAGAATTTGGTAAAGACATTACCTTTTGGGGCGGTGGATGCAATACACGCGAAATTCTTAATCGCGCAAGTCCTCAAGAAGTGTATGATTACGTTCGAAAAACGATTGATATACTAGCACCTGGCGGCGGTTTTGTTTTTAATCAAGAACATAACATAATGCCCGATGTCCCCGCACAAAACATTATTGCAATGTATAAGGCTGTAAACGAGTACAAGTAAAAAACAGAATAAAGGATAAATAAATTTGGAGGATTTATGAACACAAAATCAGTGTATAAAAAAATAGCTTCACGCAGTGAAATGCCTGTTCTAGTAGCAGTTTTACTATTAGGGATTATCTTTACTTTAACGTCAAATAACTTCTTATCTGCATACAATATCTACAACCTTTCAAGAAGTGCAGCATTATATGTTTTTATTGCTCTTGCACAAGCAATGGTTGTAATTGTGGGTGGTATGAATTTATCAATTGGCTATATTGGTGCCCTTGCAATCGTAACGGTGGGACACGTAATGCAAAATATGGGCTTACCAGCTGAAGTTGCTATTTTTGCAGGATTAGCTGTTGGTATTATTTCAGGGTTAATAAATGGATTTTTAATTGTTAAATTAAAACTCAATTCTTTTGTAGTAACCCTATCAACGAGCTTTATATTTCGTGGGCTTGTAACTGGTTTTTCAAAAGGTTTTCCGTACACAGAACTTGATGACTCATTTATGTTTGTAGGAACGGATACTTTTTTAGGGCTTCCTGTAATGGCATACCTTGCACTTATAATATTAGTGATCATGTGGTACTTCTTTAAATATACCGTTACAGGACGGCAAGTATTGGCTACTGGAGGAAACGAAACTGCAGCAAAAATGGCAGCAGTAAATGTTGATAAAACCATTATTGTTGCAAATGTACTATCTGGCGTTTTTGCTGCTATTGCGGGTATGTGTGCAGTTTCTATGGGTGGTACTGCACAACCTTCAACAGGTGCAGACTGGATGATTTACTCATTTGCAGTGGCCGTAATTGGTGGAACATCCCTAAAAGGTGGCGTGTTCAACGCTGCAGGAATCTATATTGCAGGTTTTTTAATTATCATGATTAGAAATGGCTTGGTTATGATTAATGCAAACTATTACTATGAACAAACATATTTAGGGTTAATATTGCTTATAGCTGTTTCATTAACATCTTTAACAGCTTTTACACAAGCTTTGAAAAAGAAAAAAGACCTTAAAAAATCAGAGAGTGTATAAATGAGTTGAGTAAACAACTCTTTATATAAAACAAAAAAATTGGCTCAAGAAATATGAGTCAAGGAGGAAACATGAAAAAGTTTTTACAAATTGTGTTGGTACTTGGATTGGCAATGAGTTTATTTGCTGGTGGTTCAAGTGAAAGTGACGAGGTTAAGCTAGCTTGGTATGCAGCAACTGCACACCCTTATTTTGATGATGTTGAAGTTGGCGTCAACAAGTTTATTGAAGAAGAACCAGATGTTGAAGTGCGTGTTCTTTATGGTCCAGACTGGGAACAAACTTCTCAAGATCAAAACCTACGCGCTCTCGTTGCTGATGGGTATACAGGTATTTCAACCTATCCAAACTCAGGTGGGGCTGCAAATATCTTTTCAGAACTAGTTAATGCTGCTGGAATTAATGCAATTGGCTTCGGTGCTCAATCAGGAAATTCAACAAGCGCTGAACAATTCTGTGTAGCTACTGATGTATATCAAGCAGCTTATGATGCAACTCAAGCAGTTATTGATGCAATGGGTGGAAGAGGCGGAATTCTTAACGTACTTGAAGTAATTTCAGATCCTAATACACAGCAAAGACAAAAAGCAGTAGCTGCTTGTATCGCTGATAATCCAGGTGTAGAAATGGTACAAGAAATCGCTGATATTAACAACATTGATATTGGTAAAGAAAAAATTGAAGCTGCTTTAGCTGCAAACCAAGGAGAAATCCAAGGTATTATTTGTACAGGTAACATTACTTCAGATGCAACAGCAAGTGTATTAGAAAACTATTACAACATTAATCCTAATGCTGAAAAAATCTATGCAATCGGTATTGATGTTGCAGATACTGTAATGAATGCAATTCGCGATGACGTAATGTTTGCAACAATTGCACAAAATACAACTGCTCATGGTTATGTTCCTTTAAAATTGCTACAACTTATGAGTGAAGGATATGAAAAGGTTCCAGGAACATATTTCATTGACTCAGGAACTGTTGTTGTAACAAAAGAAAACATTGATACTTATCAAGCAGATGTTGCGGTATTGCTCGACAGCATTGTTGCTGACTTAACAGTTAAATATGTAACAAAATAATTTTTAGCTACCTGTTTAATAAACACTTTTAAACAGGTAGTTGTTTTAAAACTCAGTATGATGAGATAAACGGAGAATAAAATGTTAGAAGTAAAAAATATATCAAAAATTTTTCCAGGAGTTCGAGCACTTGATGATGTATCTGTACAATTTGAAAAAGGTAAGGTACATGCATTAATGGGGGAAAATGGAGCTGGAAAATCAACCTTGATGAAAATCATTACTGGCATTTATAAACCCGATTTAGGTTCAATGGCAATAGATGGACAGACGGTTCATTTTAAAAGTTATAGGGACTCCATAAAGCATGATATTAGTATTGTACATCAAGAAATTCAAGTTATTCCAGAGTCTACCGTAGCAGAGAATATTGTTTTAGATAAGATAGAGCATTTTAAGAATCCTCTTGGGAAAATAAATTGGAAAGAAATTAATGATTTTGCGCAAATTTATTTAAAAATGGTAGACCTCGATGTTAAGCCTACAGATATTATAGCTTCAATGACTGCAGCTCAAAAGCAGTTAATTCAAATTGCAAAAGCATTGTCAACCAATGCTCAATACATATTAATGGATGAACCTACGAGTTCTTTAACACAATATGAAGCAGAAAAATTGTTTCGTATTATTGAAAAGTTAAAAAAAGAACATAGGTGTATAATTTTTGTATCTCATAAGATAGAAGAAGTTATGCAAAATTGCGAGAAAATTACCGTATTACGCGATGGAAAGCTCATTGGTACGCGTGATACAAAAGATATAACTAGGCAAGATTTAATAAAAATGATGATTGGCCGTGAAGAAAATGTAGACCACCTTGGTACCTTAAATATTTCAAATGAAACAGTACTAGATGTTAAAAACTTTTGTAAATCTGGACAATTTAACAATATAAACTTATCATTAAAAAAAGGTGAAATACTCGGACTTTATGGCTTAGTGGGTGCTGGTAGAACTGAACTTGCAAGGTTAATTTTAGGTGTTGATAAAAAAGATTCAGGTGAACTTTTTATTAATTCTGAGCTTGCAAATGTAAAGTCATTGGAACAAGCAGTAAATAAATATAAGCTAGGTTATGTTTCTGAAAACAGAAAAGAAGAAGGTTTAATTTTACCTTTCGATGTTGATACAAACATGACTTTAACTATACTACAGCGTCTTACTAATAAATTAAAAAGAATATGTTATAAAAAAGGAAATGCCGTTACAAACAGTATGGTAAAAAAATTAGAAATAAAAACACCATCCATTTATACAAATGTTGAAAGTTTATCTGGTGGAAATCAGCAAAAAGTATCAATTGGAAAATGGCTTGCAGCAGGTTGTGATATTCTTATTATCGATGAACCAACAGTTGGTGTAGACGTTGGAGCAAAAAGACATATTCATGATATTATATGGCAATTAGCTAAAGAGGAGGGTAAATCAATTATCCTTATTTCTTCAGATATGCCTGAAATGATAACACTAGCAAGACGTATTTTAGTTTTCAAAGATTTTAAAGTAGCAGGTGAAATTGATGGACTAAATGAAGTTGAAGCAGATTATGATACGGTTAGCCATAAAATTGGTGAATTAATGACATAGTTTTTTTCATATCTCCTACTATGGGATAGTTTTCATATTTTGAAAACTATCCTTTTTTTATGCCTTGCATCTTATAGAGCGTTCGTGTACACTGTATAGATAGTACTTTTTTTTGCTATTGTCTTTTGCATTAAGAGTGTTTTATTTGTAACATTAAAGAGGTTTAAAGTATGTCTGTAAACTATGCAATTTTCAATACCACAAAAAAATCTTTGTGTATTTTTCTCTTGTCCTTTTCGTTATTTTCTATCATGGGCCAAGATGCGCAAGTGTATGAGAATGACCCCCTATTTATAGTAGATGAAGTAATAAAAATTGGTGAAGAAAACTTTTTAGAGCGAATAGGACTCAAGGAAAACTCCGATGCTTCCAATGGGCTAGATCAATATATTCCAATAGAGGATGCACAATCTGACTTGCCTGTAGGCCTTGTGCTTTCTGGTGGTGCCGCTCGTGCGTTTGCACATATTGGCGTTTTGAAAAAGCTTGAAGAAGAAGGAATTGTTCCCGACTTTATCGTTGCAAATTCGATGGGATCACTTGTCGCATTACTCTATGCAGCCGGGTTTTCTCCTGACCAAATAGAAAAGATTGTTTCGGATTATCCGATGGACTTTCTTTTTACGGCCCGCTTTCCTGTGGATGGAGGAATAATCGATGATTATAATATGATGTCCGCTATTTACAACCTTTTAGGCGAAAAAGATATCAAAGATTTAGAAATCCCTATTGTAGTCCTTGCAGAAGATTTAGTTTCCAGAAGAACTGTTGCATTTATGGAAGGCGATTTTTATAACGTTTTATCTGCAACTATAGCTATGCCAGTAAGTTTTCCCCCAGTTCGTTATAATGATATGATTTTAATAGATGGTGGTACAACCAATTTAGTTCCAGTGCAAGCCGCAGCAGATTACACAAACCGTATTATCACATCTACTAGTTTTTCAAATTCACTAAGCGAATACCGTGACATACTTTCAGTAATAAATCGTGCATTAGATTTAGGAAAAACAAGAAAAGGTATTAGCGAATTAAAATCAATTGAAAATATTCTAATACGCTGCGATGTTGAAGATATTTCTTATATGGCTTTTGACAGAGCAAGTGAAATTGTAAAACGGGGAGAAAACTCTGCTGTTGAAGTGATAGATGAAATAAAAAGTGCTGGTTTTGATAAATCAACTACATGGACAAGTGAAAGAATGCTTGCTCTTGAGGAAACGAGAGATAATCTTTCAGTTAATCATAATAAAACACTTACTACATATAAAAGAACTACTATGCTTTTTCAAAAAGAATTTTCAGGTTATGTATCAGCCGGGTATCAAATGTATAGTGGAAACGAAGATGATTATTATCTCGATAATAGTGATTATTTTTATCTTACACAGCGTGGTGAAATTGGAAATGTAGCAGGCGAGCTTAGGGAGTACTGGGACCCGTGGAGGGGAGTTGGACTTGATGCTCGTTTAAATGCATCCTTTTTTGATGTTCTTTTACTGCAAAACAGGGCAGTTTTTAAATGGGACAATATTTTTGATGATGGTTTTATAAGTGGCTTTGAGGGAATCTATTATTATGGAAAACTTAATGCAAATATTACGAATGATGGTACAAAAGGTATTGACCCGTTTATTGCTTGGGAAGGTTTTTTTCCCAATAATGGGGGAATACAAGCTGATATGCATTCATCGTTTGGAAGACTTGGTGCAAACTTTTATTATGATACATTTTCAGTCACTCCTTATACTTTTATAGAAGAATACCCAGTACTGGGGTTTGGTGTAAAAAGCGATATCTCTTTTCATATATTTGACTTTCTTTCTGTAAGTCAAAGTACTGTTTCACGCTTTCCGTATGATTTTAATAATACCATTACATTATTTCAAAATGATGGGCTTCGAAGTTCAAAAAACACAGGTAGCTATAATTATTTTGTAATAACAAATAATAACCTAACTTTTGAAGTTGATACGCTAGGTACACTTTTTGAAGTTCTTGTTTTGAAGGACTTTGAACTCTCTGCTTTTTGTGATTATTATAAAACAGATGTACATGGCATAAGCGTTGGTGGTGAAACAAGCCTCACTGTTGCAATCTTAGGATTAATTTCTATGGATTTTTCAGGATATGGTGGATATGACCTTACACAAAAAGCTGACTTTTGGGGATTTTCAATAAGCGGAAAATTATAATTTTTTTGAAAAACTTTTCTCTTACACGTTACTCTTACTTAAAATCTCTGCGATACGCTTTAATCCTTTCAGTGTAAGCTGTTTATCAACATTTTGAAAAATATCAGTAATTGGTTTTAGAACAGAGTTTAGACCACCAGTAGCCACCACTTTAATACTGGATAAGTCGCAACCTGCAGTTTTGCTTAAGTCTTCTGACATTCGTGCAACCAAAGATTCAACAAGTCCTTTATAGCCTAAAATTATACCTGATTGTATAGAGTGAATTGTGTTTGTGCCTAAGGAATCATTAGGAGCTTTTAGTGGCACTGAAGGTAGCTGAGCTGTGTTATTAAAAAGAGAATTCACGGCCGTTCCAAGTCCTGGAGCAATGGCAACACCACGTACTTCACCTGTTGCACAAACAGCGGTAAAAGTGAGAGCTGTACCAAAGTCTAGCACTATAACAGGCGATTGTAGAGATGACCATGCTTCAACTACGTTGCAGATAATATCAGAACCAATTTCATGGACAGCACTTTCTGGGATTGTTATAGGAAGTTTATCAAAAATACTAGAGTTTACAATATGCGGTTTTTTTCCCGTAATTTTTTCAGCTAAACTAATAAAAGGGCCTAAAAGTAATGGAACAACTGAGCTTACAATGGCTGAATCTATTGCTCCTTGTGAAATTCCAGCTTCTCGAAAAAAGGACAATAAAATTGTACTGTATTCATCTGATGTACGCTGTGTGTCAGAGTGTATTCTCCATTCTTGTACTATTTCGTCATCATGAAATAGCGCTACAACTATGTGGGTGTTGCCAATATCAATAGTCAAAAGCAATTGCAATAATCTCCTATATTTGCTATTATACCATTATGGATAAACTAATTCAACCCAGAATATTAAAAGGTTTTCGCGATTTTTTACCAAATGCAGAATTAAAACGCGCTTTGTTAATTGAAACTCTCACTAGTGTTTTTCGCAAAAGAGGATTTGTACCTATCGATACACCTGTATTAGAGTATTCAGAAATACTCCTTAGAAAAAGTGAAGGTGAAACGGAAAAACAAGTTTTTCGATTTGAAGATAATGGTGGACGAGATGTTGCGCTACGTTTTGACCTAACAGTTCCCTTTGCTCGCTTTATTGCACAACATAAAGAGGAATTATACTTTCCTTTTAAGCGATACCATATTGCAAAGGTTTGGCGCGGTGAAAAACCCCAAGCAGGACGATACAGAGAGTTTGTGCAGTGCGACTTTGATATTGTAGGCTCAGACTCTGCCCAAAGTGACTTTGAAATCGTATCTATGATGAAAGAATCATTGAGTGCTATTGGTGTAAATGATGTTACAATTCGCATTAATCACCGTGGTCTTTTTAATGCATTTTTAGCAAAACTTAATGTAAGTGAAAAATCTGAAGATGTATTGCGTACAGTAGATAAACTAGCAAAAATTGGACAAGACGAGGTTATTTCTCAGCTTAAAGAGATAACCGGTTCTTCTCAACATGCACAAGATATTGTCACATTTATTACAGGTGATAAAGATTTTGCCTCTACATTAAAGCTTATTGGAAGTATGGCCGGAGAAGGTGATGAAGTAGCTTCTTATGTACAACGTTTGCAAGATATATATGATTTACTTGTTGCTGTTGGCATTGAATCAACTTTTGTGCTTGACCCTTCAATTACCAGAGGATTAGATTATTATACTGGCCTTGTATATGAGACATTTTTAAATGAGCTTCCAAGTATTGGTTCTGTATGTTCAGGTGGCCGGTATGATAATCTTGCAGGCCTCTATATGAAAGATAAAATTTCAGGAATTGGTTCTTCCATTGGGCTTGACCGCCTTGTTGCTGGCTTAGAACAAATTGGAAAAATAGATGAGACAGTGTGCTTTTTAGATGCAATAGTACTCTGTATGGATGAAAACCTTTTTTCACACTACCAAGTTGTAGCGCAAAAGCTGCGTGACAGAGGTGTATGCGTAGAAGTGATTTCTGAAAACAAAAAGATGAATCAACAATATGCCTTAGCAGAAAAAAAAGGTATACCGTTTAGTATTGGTATAAATGAAGATCAATCAAAACGAAATGTTCTTACGGTTAAAAACTTGAATACAAGAGAGCAGTTTGAAGATATTACACTTGAAAAAGCTTGCGAGATATTAGGAAAATAAGAGATTTTTTTATAGAGAATCTTAAAAGAGGTATTGAATGTTTTCAATACCTTTTTTTATATAATGTTACTGTAATTCTTTTGCTGCAAAATCGGCTTGAAGCTTATTAGCATAAATTTGTATTGAGTTTTGAGTCAGCCAACCATTTTCAAAATAGTACCACAAAGAGCCATTCTCTCCGATTGAAGAGCCTGTTACTTCAATTACGTCTCCAATACGCCCATATCCATTTACTTCTGCTTCCGAATTGGCTTCTTCAAAATATGATGCATATGGCTCTGTAATAACTGCCCACTGAGAAGATATGGCAAGATTGTCTGTGTTTGATATGTCAAGCGGGGCATAAGTATCCTTTGTACAGGAAAAAAACAAAGTGATACATAGTAACAGTACGATTTTCATTATAAAAATAACGCTCCAGGTACAATAAAATGTAAAAATGCAATTACAAGACTAGCAATACCAATATATTTTCTTCCATTCTCGAATAAATTTTCAAATAATGGGCTTAAACTCACTTTTACAGATGAACTTGAAATAAAGAATTCATATAATAGACATGCACCACCAACGATTCCCATTGCGGCAGGTATTATATCTCCCAAAATAGGGACATCACCTGGTGCTACCGTTAATATTTTCATTAAGCCAGTAAAAGCTGTTGCGATACCTACAATAAGTCTAAAATTTTTAGTTTCATAAAACGGCAAGCCTGCCATGGTTGCCTCTTGTGCATCTTCTGCTAACGGTTTGGCAAGAATAAGAATTAAGCCTGCAAGTATGTTTAATACAACTGATAATAGATAAAATTGAACCATCTTTACCTCCAAATATTTTTTAGTACAAAAACTATTCTTCTACTTTTGTAAGTAACTGTATAGTTTCTTTGTTCATAGAAATATCACATTCCACATACTGTATTATATCAGAAATTGCAAATGTTGTCCTAAAAATTTTTTCATTTCCATCAAAAAAAGAGTGACTGCTTGAGTATGTGATTATATCTTTATTGCTATCTAATACACGAAAATAAACTGAAATAAGCATGTCCGATGATATCGGTGTTTCAAATCCTTTTAGAGTAACATACACTGCACCATCAAATAAAAAGGCAGACAATTCAAAGGGTACATCTGCTATTGTACCTGTATTTCTATCAATAGGAATATTAGTTGCAAATAAAATCATAATAACAAGTAATACGATACTACCTAGTAAAAAGCGCGAGCTTTTTGTGTGAACAAGAGACTTAAAAAAGCCTTTAGGTGGTTTTTCACTTGTTCCATCATAGTGAGAGCGTACAATCTGTGGGGCACGCTGTATGCGGTCTTCGCGCTTATAATAAAAATGCAACTCTTCTTCGTTTATTTTTTTATCATCCATGTTTTGAACCTATTCTATTATTGAATTAACTATGTTATCTGTTCTCCACCATGAAACGGAAATCTCTTCTTCACGTGCAATTAAACCCGATATTATTCCATTATTTGAAAGAGAAAAACTTTGAAAAATTGATTCGCCAAGAGGTATTTCAATTTGTCTACGGATAATACGTTGAGAATTTTCATGAGTTACAAGTATCGATAATCCTGTATCATCGGGTAAAAGAAAGAAAAGCCCCCCAGATTCAGATACTCCTAAAAATGAATATGGATGTAAAAATGTTTCTGTAGCGTATCCATGAGAAGTAGTCCTTTCGTACGGGGGAACAGTAATTGGATCTCCATACGTTAAGGTTCTCATATCAAAAGGATATACAATAGTTTTTTCATATTCAATACCAGAAGAAACATTTGTAGAGTCATCAACTTTTAATCCATAATAGTCAGCTTTTAAATATACTGTGGCATCTTCATAGTCAGGAATAATATTTTCTAGTGTAACATACGTTTCCAATGCGTAATCTAATGCTTCCTCAGGTAACATAGATTTATCAAATGAAACCTTTGTTAGTAGTTGTCCTTCTTGTGAAAACCAAAAAAGAATGTATCCTTTTGTATCCAAACAAACAGCAACTAACTCATTGTTGTTTGTGGTATATAATGCTTTTATAAACGGAAATGGTTGCCCCCCAAGTCCATCTTGTGCGAGAAAATCTACAAATGTACCATCAGGAGCAAAACGTAGAATCACTTGGCGTAGTATGGTGCCTGAATCTGCATCTTCTTCATATCGTTCAATGGGCAAAAAATCAGTTACATATAGATTTTTAGTGCTATCAATTGCCATTGCACCTAAGCGGTTAAATGGGTAACTTGTAGCAATTTTTGTTGAAGTGTCCTCACGTGCAACTAATGCTGAAAGTTCAGCTGAATTTTCTGTTACAAATGTAGGAGTAGGGTTCCTTTCTTCATCATACATAATTCCTATCAAATCGCCGTATGAAGTGAGTTGCATAATCTTACCAGCTTCCCCATTTACAATATAAAAAAAGCCATCTCTCATGATATGCCGTGTATTAATTGTATCAGCATTTTGAACATTAAAAAGACCAATTTCATTTTCAAAGTTTCCATAACTTAGGTTAAACAATGAATGTTCTTCCAAAAAGTCAACCCTGGTATCATCATCGCAGGATATGAAAAACAAAGAGCTTAAAAGAACACATATAAGCATACATATAATGGAATTAGTAGTTTTTTTTCTAAATTGTTTCATATTTATAGCATAAAGTGCTTGTCAAAATATGTCAATACACTGTACACTAATATTTATGATTGATTCGATATTAACATTCTTTTTTGGCTCAAAAAA
>CAYJPS010000068.1:0-12611 GCA_964372135.1 uncultured Treponemataceae bacterium
CATTAAAAAACTATGAAGTACAAGCAAAAATGATAGCTCTTCAAGCTCAAATGCAGCCCCATTTTTTATATAATACGCTTAGTGCTATGGGTAGCTTAGCAACAACTGGAAATACACAAGCTGTTTCACAAATGTGTACGAGTTTAACAAAAATGTTTCGATATATTGTAGCAGAAGAAAAATCTGGCATAAAACTTTTTGAAGAAATAACACATACACAAAACTATATTGAAATTATGAAAGAGCGTTTTACGAACACCGAAGTGACTATTGATATTCCTTTAGAGTTATACGATTGTGTGGTACCAAAACTTATCGTTCAACCACTTGTTGAAAACTCTTTTAAATATTGTAACCGTAATAAGCCCCAAATCACAATTATTGGAACCATTTCATTAAACGGGAAATGGACTATTTGCATCAAAGATAATGGTGATGGTTTTTCAAAAGAAAAAATTATAGAAATTATGCAATTGTGTAAAAATGGATTGCGCGAAGATGCGGTATTTTCTAATACAATTGATGGAATGGGACTTGTAAACGTTTATGTACGGCTGTACTTATATTATGGTGAAAACATGATTTTTGAAATAACAGAGAATGAGGGAACTGTTACCATTGGAGGTACTGCGCATGAAAGTACATAATACATCGCGAGTAAGAGTACTTGTTGTTGAGGATGAAAAAATTATTCGTAATAGTATTATAACCTCTATAGAAGTGCTTGATTCGTATTTTGAAATAGTTGGTTCTGCATCAAACGGTCAAGAAGCTTTAGAAAAAATAAAAGACTTGCATCCACATATTGTTTTTACTGATATTGAAATGCCTATCTTAAGCGGAATTGAACTTGTGCGGATAATACATGAACAGTATCCTGATATTATTTCAGTTATAATTTCGGGTTATTCTAATTTTTCCTATGCTCAAAGTGCAATAAAGTATGGGGTCTTTAATTATCTTTTAAAACCCATAGAGAATTCAAATTTGCAAGAAGTTTTAGACGAAATAAAAAAAATGTTCTATATTAAAACTGCAAATTACAGTCGTCATATGTATCACAGCGAGCAGTATAATAAGCAAGATGAGCAAAAATGCACGTACCACATAGCAATTTTTTGTGTTGGGAATACACTTTTTAACAGCACTGATGAAGCTTTAGAATTAGCGTATGCTCAAAAATTAGAAATCATTAATCTAAATGATATGATAAGTCGAATTGTACCTGAAAATGTACAGTGGTTTATGGCAGATGAAATAACGGTAAACCAAAAGGTTTTTGTAATAAAGGCACCTGAAACAGAAAAAATATTTAAGTTTTCTCTATATGAAGAATTGCAAAAGCAAATTTATCAAGTAACGGGGTGTAATGTAACGCTTTGTTTTAAGCACAATATCGTTCTTTTTTCCGAAATATGGGATACTGTAAATATTGTAAGGCAGCACTTATTAAAAAAAATAGTTTTTGCAGAATCAAGAATCTTTTATGTAGAAGAAGATTTTCTTATAGATGATAGTTTTTTAGAAATTGTAAAATTAAAGCTGAATACATCAACAAAAAATTATCTTATTCATAATGATTATTCTCACTATTTTAATGATTTACAGAGTGTATTTAAAACCATAACTCAAAAAAGTTTTACGCAAGAAAATATCGAAAATATTTGTGCGTATGCAATTAGCTTACTTACTGTATTTGACACAGAAAAAGAAAGCGATTTTTTGCATAATATACAAAATTCTATGTACAATAGCATAGCAAAAGCACACACAAAAAATGCACTGTATGAAGATTTATTTGTGCAAATAAAAAATGTAACAAAATTATTTCAGTATGATAAAGAAGAATTATTTCGATACATTGATAAAAATTATGTAACAATTGAAAGCGTAGAGCAAGTTGCAGATTATTTTAATTACAATTACTCGTATATTTCGCGACTATTTAAAAAGGTGAAGGGAAAGTCGATGAATCGATATATTACCGAAAAACGCATTGAACTTGCAAAGCAAACAATTGCTTCTGGTGCACATTTCACTTTAACAGAAGTAGGCGAAATATGTGGTTATAGAGATAGTAAGTATTTTAGCCGTGTGTTTAAGAGCGAAACAGGATTAACCCCGATGGAATATAAAAAGGAAAATGCAAAAAATTGTTCATTGCCTTTTGGTGTACAAACCTTATCGAAATAACGGTGTGAAAATAGTGACCTTGTCACAGTAATTGAAATAATTCTGATTTTCTGTATTGACAAATTTGGTGACTCGCTCTACACTTACTATATATTCATAATGTGGCATTGTTAATGTCAATCAATTTATTTTAGAGTATTTTTACTTACAAGGATTAAAAATGAAAAAAATTATTTTAGTGCTAGTTATTTTATTGAGCGTTTCTTCTTTTATGGTTGCCTCAGATGCAAATTCTGGTGCTACAAAAAAAATGGAAGAATTTACTATTCAAGAACTTGCTGAATATAACGGAAAAAATGGAAGTCCTGCATATATAGCATACGAAGGCTATGTGTATGATGTTACAGATCATCCAAAATGGAAGACAGGTTCACATGGAGGCCAAATGGCTGGAACTGATGTTACTTCAGCACTAAAGCGCGCTCCTCATGGGGCAAGCAAAATTGAAGGACTTACTAAAGTTGGAACGCTAGTACAATAGTTTAAACGTTTTATTAGTAGGCTAATTCTTTGTCAAAAGAATTAGCCTTTTTTTTTACAATTATTGACTATTTCATGGTATACTATATAGGCATGAATTACATATGTTTATGCTGTAATTTTTTTGAAATATAATGTTGGAGAAGTATTGTGACACAAAACAATTTACAAAAGAAGTTTGGTTTTATTACTGCAATAGCAATGGTCATTGGTATTGTTATTGGAAGTGGAGTATTTTTTAAAGCTGAAAAAGTGCTTACGGCTACAAATGGAAACTTAATACTCGGAGTTTTTGCATGGATAGTTGGGGGCGTTATTATGATCGTTTGCGCATACGTGTTTTCTATTTTAGCAACAAGATATGAAAAAGTAAATGGCATAGTTGATTATGCAGAAGCTGCTGCAGGGAAAACCTATGGTTACTATGTTGGATGGTTTATGTCTACAATATATTATCCATCGTTAACTGGTATTTTAGCGTGGGTATCTGCAAAATATACTGCAGTTCTATTTGGATTTGCAGATGTGAATACAGGATCAACTACGTTTATGCTTACTGCAGTGTACTTAGTTGCGATGTATGCTTTAAATGCTTTGTCTCCAATTTTGGCGGGAAAATTCCAAGTTTCAACAACTGTAATTAAATTAGTACCATTGCTTGCACTTGCAATAGTTGGCTTAATTTCGGGGCTAGTAAATGGACAAATGATTGATAACTTCACTGCAGAAATAGTGACGGTAACTACTAGCAATCCATTATTAACAAGCATTGTTGCTACCGCCTTTGCGTATGAAGGTTGGATTATTGCAACAAGTATAAATGCTGAACTAGTGGACGCAAAAAGGAATCTTCCGAGAGCTTTAGTTGGTGGAACAATTGTTATTGTTATAATATATATTGCCTATTTTATTGGTTTAGCTGGAACAATGCCGACATCAGAGCTCATGGAAGGTGGAGAAACTGCAGTACGAGTTGCCTTTACAAATACTTTTGGAAAGCTTGGGGGAACCCTTTTTTTAGTGTTTATTGTTATTTCATGTCTTGGCACCACAAATGGCTTAATGCTCGGTTGTACACGAGGGTTTTACTCTTTAGCAGTGAGAAATTTGGGGCCAAAGCCTGATGTTTTTTCAAGAGTGGACTCTACAACAAATATGCCAACTAACTCTGCAATAATCGGTTTGCTTTTGTGTGAAGCCTATATTTTTCTGTGGTTCGGGAATTTTGCAGGATGGTGGCCAATATTTCTAGACGTATCTGAACTCCCCATTGTGACTATGTACGCATTGTACTTACCCATTTTTATTTGGGTAATAAAAAATATTCGCGATGCATCGGTGTTTTCAAGGACAATAATGCCAATTTTAGCTATTATTGGTTCGCTTTTTATGATGTATGCAGCCTTTATTAGTCATGGGATTGCGGTTTACGTGTATCTCGCTCTTTTTGCAATAATTATGTTTATTGGATTTTTAGTAAAAGGAAAACGTGCGTAAAAATCCTGTCATCCCGAGAGCTAGTCGACAGGGAATTCAATTTTGAATAACTAATTAAATTTAGCCACAGACGAACAGGATGTAAAGGATGTTTTTTTGTGGTGTAAAGGGAAAAAATACCATTATCCTGTTTAATCCTGTATATCAGCGGCTATAAAAAGGACTTTTTTGGTTGAAAGTTGAATTCCCTGCTAGTCGAGGGATCTTATTTGCAAATGAGATTTCTCCACGCACGTATCGAAATGACTGTAGTATTATTCAAGGATAGAATTACAGTCAAAATTGGTTATAAGAAAATATTTGACTCGATTTTTTAAAAAGCTGCTGGTATTAAATCTAAACCAGCAGTTTCTTCAAATCCAAACATTAGATTCATTGAATGAACGGCTTGTCCGCTTGCGCCCTTTAGCATATTATCTAATACCGAAACTACTTGAAGCATTGTTCCATTGTTTACTATGTGAATACTCATGTCGCACATATTAGTAAAACGAACATTCTTTGTTTTTGCGAGTATTCCCTTTGGAAGCAGGCGCACAAATGGCTCCTCTTTGTAGGCTTTTTCATATGTGCTACGCACTTCTGTTTCAAGTTCTTCTGCTGATTTTCCCTTTGCAAAATTTTCTGATAAAGACGCATACACTGTTGCTAAAATTCCTCGGCTCATTGGGAGTAGGTGAGGCGTAAATACAACGTTAACGTCCTCTCCTGCTGCTTTTGTTAAATTTCTTGCAATTTCAGGCGTGTGACGATGTGCCCCAATACCGTATGCACTGCAAGACTCACCACTTTCTGAAAAATTGTTGGTTCCGCTTGGCTCACGCCCTGTTCCCGTTGTGCCGCTTTTACAATCTGCCACAATGAGTTTTTCATTTACTATTTTTTCTTTTATTGCCGGAAGTAGGGCGAGTGTTGTTGCTGTTACGTAGCAACCAGGGTTTCCAATTATTGAAGCTTTTTTTATGTCTTCTCTATTCATTTCAGGTAAACCATATACAGATTCTGTATGAATTTCAGGATGTTTCCAATCGTTTTTATACCATTTTTTGAATGTTGCTTCATCATCGTCAAAGCGAAAATCGGCAGACATATCAATAAGTTTTTTACCTTGTTTTTTTGCTTCAAAGGCATAGGTTTCTGCTACCCCGTGTGGAAGGGCGGTAAAAATGAGGTCCGATTCTTGCATAACAAGGTCGGCATGTACGAGTTTACCGTCAGTTTTAGATGATAACATATTGCAAAGATTTGGGTATACATCTTCTATGTTTTGGCCTTCAAAGCTTACTGAGCTTAAAACAAGTTTTTTTACACCAGGGTGCCTCACGAGTAGGCGCACTAATTCTGCTCCAACATATCCTGTAGCACCGATAATTCCAACTGTTATCATAATAAACCTCTTGAATAGTCTTTTAAAAGATGATACAGTAAGATTATGAAAAAATCAACCTATATGCGAACTTCTATTGTTTGCTTTTTTATTTTTATTGTGTTTATTTCTTGTAAAACAGTACCTACCGAGGTTTCGTTTGATGTAACTGAGCCAGAGCTTTTGCAAATGGCTCAAAGCGCTATTGATGATAATAATCCAGAAGCCGCACGGTTTTATTTTGAAACCATGATTACCAGGTTTGGGATGAATCATGCCTCTTTAGTAGTTGCAGAATTTGAACTTGCTCACCTAGATGTTAAGGAGGGAAAAAATTACACAGCACAAGCTGCCCTTGAACGCATTCTTTCATACTACGAAGACCCACAGTTAGCAATGCTTTTACCGCCTGAGTACAAAAAGCTTGCTCAAATTGATTTAGAAAAAATAGTTGGAACTGAAGAGTAGGAATTACTGCCTTTATAATTTAAAATCCACAGATTAAATGATCACAGAGATTATCTTGGGTAAAGATGTGGGCATGTCCTGTAAACCGTGAGCCATTTACCTATTTGGTGTGATAATCGCATCAATGGTAATGTCATACAGTTTAGACATTTCTTCGACGGTTTCTTTGCTTACTCCATACACGCTGCGAGGGCTTTCATGTGGTTCTGCGTCTCCGATAAGGATAATTTTTTTATACGCATCCTTATTCCACATATAATAGCGGATAGATGCATACAAGGCTTCATAGACCGCCTCTGGAATATCACCACCTAAAAATGAACCCTCTCGAATAGTCATTCTATTAAGCTTTGTAAAAAAAACATCTTCATTTTCAGTAAATGGGCTTAGTTGCACTGGTAGGCCTTGAAATCTAAAATTGTCTGTAAAATCTCTATAAAAAAGTAGACCTAATCGCACATTATGCCTTGTTTTTAATTCTTCAGTAAGAGCAGGTACGAGTTCTTTTTTTAATCTTTCAATATCATCCCACATGCTACCAGTTGCATCTATAGCAAAAACAACATCTGCCTGTGTGTCTATAGGGATTTCCTTAAATGACTTCATTACGTCTTCGACAATTGTTTCAGGACCTTTTGAATAGATCATCATTCCCGTTGCAATATCATCAAAGGCTTCTGCAGCTTTTGAGCTGTAAATATTTGTTAAAATAGGCTTTACAACAGGTGCTTCTTCTTCAATTGGTTCCTCTATAAATGGTTCTTCTGCTTTTGGAGGAGCATAAAAATCGAACATATATGGATTGTCTTCAAAAGCGCCTGTGTAATCTGCGTATTGTTTTTCGAAGGCTCGAATATTTACAAATGTGCCCATCCCTACTGTAACTTCTCCGCTTCTACTCCAAGGATATCCATACAGCAGTACTTCAGGGATGTATACGTGAAAGCTTTGTCCAAACTCGTCGTCTAGCTGAGCGGAAGAATCTACAAGGCTATATTTTGAATAATCCGATTGTAATATTTCGCCGTCTAATAGACGTATTTCATCACCATTAATGCTATTGTATTCTGGCGCTCGGTAGGTATAATTCGTTGCTTGAGGATCAGAACCCTTTGTTGTTTCTGTCAGGAGGATTGATTCTAAGCCTGGTTTTTTCCGTACAAAAAGGTTCCAACCTCCATTTTCAGATGGATCTAATCTAATATCCTGAGGAGTAATACTTAAGGAAGTTACTGGTTTTTCAGAGGGTGTTTGTTGTACATTTTGAGCATACATTTTCGTTATGCAAAAAAATGACATACAGAGTAAGGGAAAAAAGAATGTAAAACATTTATTTTTTTTATTGCCCATGTATATATTTTCGGTTTATTTATTAAATTACTTATTGTTTTTTATCAATTATAGTGATGGGAAAACAGGAAAAAAACACAAAAAACGAGATATTTTACTAGCTTTTTATCAAAAATGTGATATAATAAGAACTATAGTGAATATAGAAACGAATGTAGACCCAGAGGATTTTGAAACAGTTCCTCTTGGTGAATTTTATGAAGATGATGAAGCCTCATTAGAAAAAGATTTATCGACAAATCTTGTTGTTTTAACGCATGAAGAGCAAGAGCTTGTAAATGAGGTTTTTGATGGCTTAAAAACAATTTCTCCTGAAAGTCTTGTAGTTTTAGCAGATCGTCTTGCTGATTTAGAAAAGCTTACATTAAATATTGCTCATTTTCCTTCATTAAAAGAATCACAAGAACAAGGTGGGAAGCGACGAGATATAAGCACTCTTGTTGAAGCCTTGCTTGTAAAACGAGAAGGAGACAAGATGTTACATCTTCCTTCTAAGGCGATTCTTGGAAAAGGCTTTATTGTTGCAAAATTTCATACTTTTTGTGCAATGGAAAAAATTGCGGAGCACTCAATTCAATCTGAAAAACTTGTTCAACGGTTGCGCCGTGCATGTCTCGATATACTTTTTAATATTATGGCTGAGGATGTATACATCAGCCTTTTAGACAATGAAAGCATCGCTGTTGATTTACGTCAAGAAATAGCACATGGACTTATTAGCCTTTGGGAAAGAAGAAGTGATAAAACTGCTACAGGTATGGCTCCTGTTTTGGATACTATATGGAATGCAAGGAGAAACCTCACTCCTGCACTTGGAACAATGATTGGAACAAGTGAGCTCCTCCTGCTTACAATGGCAATGGATGAACAATGGTGTAGTTTTATTGCCCATAAAATGGGAGAAGAAGATGCTGCTATGGCAATGGAAGAGTTTTTGTTTGGGTTATCGTATGAGGAAATCCAAAAGTTACGTAGTAATATTCGAAAAAAGAATCTTAACGCCATTGGAAGAGACGAAGCTGCAAAAATATTAGGCCGTCCTTCAACCTACTTTAAAGCAGATACCGAGACTGAAAAAGATACTTTTGAACCAAGAGATTTTTATCTTTTGTATTCAATACGGCGGGAAAATGCTAGAGCTAGACAGCGATTGGGTTTGCAAGGACCGAGGTATACGCTTGAAGACCACTACATGCATTATATCTTAGAGTCAGATGATTCTACAACTGAACGTAAAGCATAAAAGGATTTTAACTTATGGGTGACACAATGCAAAAGAAAAGTCCTTATCGTTTTGGTGAAAAACTCAGAATGGTAAGAGAAAAAAAAGGGTATACGCTTAAAACAGTTGCTACTAGCGCGGGTGTGAGCGAGAGTCTTGTTTCACAAATTGAACGAAATAGAGTTTCACCAGCTATAGATACCCTTTTATCGCTTGCAGATGTTCTTGATATAAATCCCGAATTTCTGTTTGAGGAATTTCGTCGTTCTCGTCCAGTTAAAATTGTTCGCAATACGGAAAGGCGTCAACGAAAAGAAGACACAGTGCTTTACGAAGAATTGGCAAGCCCTATTGAAAAAAACGGATCATATACCATGGAGTCGTATATGATTACAATTCCTGCAGGGGACCACACTCACCATGGGTCGTATGGACACCTCGGTCAGGAAATGGGTATTATTCTTGAAGGAAAAGCGTTATTAAAATATGAAAACAAAGAGTACGAGTTAGAAACAGGAGATAGTATTTCTTTTTCTTCTTCTGCGCCACATACACTATTAAACGCATCTACAACAGATGTATTAAAAGCATTATGGGTTGTAAATCCACCCCAGCGATTTGTTCAATAGCCCAGTTACGGGCAGTTGTTCATTAAAAATTTTTCTCCAGGCTTAACAGACTCAGTTACAAATGCATTACCGCCAATAATAGCTTCTGATCCAATAACTGTATTGCCGCCAAGTATTGTAGCCCCAGCATATATGGTAACATTGTCTGCAATAGTTGGGTGGCGCTGTTCATTTTTAAGTCTTTGTCCTCCCTTGGTGGAAAGCGCTCCCAAGGTAACCCCTTGATAAATTTTAACATTTGAGCCTATAACACACGTTTCTCCAATAACGACTCCTGTGCCATGATCAATAAAAAAACTGTCTCCAATTTTTGCACCAGGATGAATATCAATTCCTGTTCGAGAATGTGCGTACTCAGTTAATATGCGCGGAATAAAAGGTATACGCTGTTTGTGAAGTTCATGGGCTAATCTATAGATATATATAGCATAGAATCCTGGGTATGTTAGAATTACTTCATCAATACTATACGCGGCAGGATCACCATCAAAACCTGCTTTTGCATCTAAAAAAAGCTTCTCTTTTATGTATTCAAAGCTTGAAAAAAAAGCATCGGTAATGTTGCTTGCTTCGGCCCCTCGTTTTTCTTCTAAAAGAGCTATTTCAATTTGTTCTTGCATTGTCTTTTTTAAGTATTCGAGCGATAGCTTTTTTGGTCCGTAATGGTTTGGGAACAATTCTGAACGTAATCCTCGTATAGTATCGATAACCTTTGAACGATTTGGAAATATCATTTTTACCTCTGTTTTAGTTTTAAGAATTAAATAGTGGGGTTGAAAGATATCGCTCCCCAGTATCTGGTAATATAACTACAATACATGCATCTTTGTTCTCGTCTTTTTTTGCAAGATGTATTGCAGCATGAAGTGCAGCCCCAGAAGAAATGCCTACCAATAAACCATCTTTCTTTGCAACATTTCTAGCACATTCATACGCTTCATCTTCTGTAACTTGTATGAAATCATCACAAATATTCTTGTTAAGAATTTCAGGGCAAAATCCAGCACCAATGCCTTGTAGTCCATGTGGGCCTGCTCTTCCTTCACTTAAAAAAGGAGAATTTTTAGGTTCTACTCCATAGACCTTTATTGAGTCATTTTTTGATTTTAAGAACGATCCAGTTCCTGTAATTGTTCCTCCTGTTCCAATGCCAGATACAAAAATATCGACTTTGCCATCTGTGTCGTTCCATATTTCAGGGCCTGTCGTTTCAATATGCGCTTTTACATTTGCGTAATTTGTGAATTGGCTTGGCATAAAAGCATTGCTTAGAGAGTCTACTATTTCCTGTGCTTTTTCGATAGCACCTTTAACACCCTTCGATGCTTCTGTGAGTACGATTTCTGCACCATATGCTTTTAATAACATTTGTCTCTCTATGCTCATACTTTCACTCATAGTAAGAATTACTTTATAACCCCTTGAAGCTGCCAATGCTGCAATTCCAATTCCTGTATTGCCACTTGTAGGCTCTACTATTACTGTATCTTTTGTTATGAGATTATTTTTTTCTGCATCGTCTAGCATATATTTTGCGGCTCTGTCTTTTACACTTCCGCTGGGATTGAAGTATTCCAGTTTTGCATACAACGTTGCGCTCAGATTATGTAATTTTTTTAAGCCACATAACTCAACAATCGGTGTTTTACCAATAAGCTCGCTGATGTTATTAAATGTATTCATTAAAGATGCTCCATAATTAAAGTATAACACAAAAAAATGCAATGTCAAGGCTTATGCCACTCTGGTTCAGAATTAAGAAGAACATTGATAGATATAACAGTATACAAAAAACATTCTTATATACACTTTACAATGTAGTATTAAGTGTTTTTTGATCTTGTAGCAGCGTTGTGTTATTTGGAATAATTGAAAGGCCTTCAACTAATATTTCTTTTGCCTCGATAAAATTTTGCATATTATAATATTTTGCAAATTCGTTGTGATAATATGCACTTATGTTATGTTCTACGGCTTGTAATTGTGTTTTCGCCCTTGTGTCTTCTATGGTCGTTGCAATAGCATTATTTGCTAAGTACAGGGCTTCTTCCCATTTTTTCTCTCTTGTAAGAATGTTTATTTCTTTTGAGTATACGTACATAAGTAAGTCATTATAGTTATTCTTTTCAATAAGATTTGAGGAGTAGTATTTTTTTATTTCTGCAACTGAGCTATCCAAGTCATGGTCTTCTACAAAGACACGAATTGTTGCTTCGTCTAGTATTTTTTTTGAATCAATAAGAATGTTTTCAGACAGAATAGGTGTGTCTTTGTGTGTGTTGTAAAATGTTGTAGCTTCAGGTACGTTATTTCGTAGTTGGTGCAGGGAACTATAGGCTAAAAATGTCGCAATTCCATTGTGAAAAAGTATACCTGCTAATTCGTTAAATGTTTGGTTTGGTCCAAAATAGGATGTTGCATTTGTAAAAAATATAATCCCTTCTGCAAATTGGTTTCTTCGTGAAAGATAGGTTGCATAATTTGAAAACTCATTTACCATTGCATCAAAAGAGCCACTTGTTTGTAGTAGGCCGTGAATATTTACAGCATGGCGTACAACTGTTTCGTATCGTTGGGTTTTATACAATTCTACAATTGCGTTTTGGAGAATAAGTGAAAGCATAGCGCGCTTTCCAATAGTTACCCTGTCTTGATAATTCGACGGAGGAGTGTATACAAACCCCGTTTGTCCAAAAGAATTGGCAAATTCTTTTTTTTCACCAGGATTAAATCCATATAATGATGTTGTTTCTACATCTGTAATGGAGTCCCCAATGCGAATTGAACAAAATGCGTGGTCGGCAGTTTTTACTCCATGTACTTGTAAGCCAAAGTGCTCTGCAAGGGCATAGTACACAATGCTTGATGAAACACAATTATACACTCCTCTATCAAAAAGGGCATCAAGATTTGTAACTGGTTCTTGGTATCTTTTAAAAAGGTTTGTGTGCAAATACTGTAATATAAACTCACCCTTGTCAAAATCATTTAAGGTAAGATTTGAAAGCTCTCGTTCAAGTTTTGTGGCAAGAAGCCTGTAGTGTTCCATGTACCGAGGTATGTTGGTTTCGGCAATTTCAGAAAGAGTAAAAGCATAGTACATAAAGTCTTCATCGCTCATGCTCTCACCTTTTTCAAAGGCTTCGATTATATGCGAATCGGGCTTAAACATAGAAAAGTCATCCGCTTTTATTTCATTTGTAAAAATAAAACTTGTGGAAAATAGAATGTAAAGCAATAAAACAATTTTTTTCACAATAGGGTTTAAATATACAAGATATTGCTGATTAAGACAAGGGTAGGGTAATTAATTAACAATGTATAATTAATAATTAACAATGGTCTTCAAATTCATGAAAAATATTACGTACACCACGAGAACTCCTTGTGGTGCATGTAAATTTTT
>CAYJPS010000069.1:0-12539 GCA_964372135.1 uncultured Treponemataceae bacterium
AATATGAAAACTTAGAGAGTGAAGTTGTTGCAACAAAAGAACTATTTCGCGAAAATATCTTTGTAAAAAAATGTGCAGAAGTTGTTATTGCAGAATACACAGACGAAAACAAAAAAGTACACAATGCAGGCTTTGCCCTATTTTTCCATAATTTTTCAACATTTTTAGGAAAGCCGGGGCTTTATTTAGAAGACCTTTTTGTACACCCTGAGTTTAGAGGAAAAGGCATAGGCGTTGCATTATTTAGACACCTCATAAATCTTACAAAAGAGCGTGGCTGCGGAAGAATGGAATGGAGCTGTCTTGATTGGAACGAGAGCTCTATTAACTTTTACAAAAGCTTTGGTGCTGTTGCCATGGATGAGTGGAGTGTGTACAGGTTGTCAGAAGAAAAGTTACGGGATTTGTAAGAAGGTCATGAAACCATTAAGTATAATAAATAAAATTATTTTTGTAATTGATATCATTCCAACTATCATTTTTAATTTTTGCGGTATTAACTTCGTTATTGATGCAATCGATAGAGGTTTTTTTGAAATAACAGATGTGCCACTGTTTTTTCAAACAGTTGCCATTACACTTGCATGGAACTCTCAACTAATAACATATATCACAGCCATGATAGTAAGAAAAAAAACAAACCAAAAAAGCTTTTTAACTCAACTACCGTATCTAAGTGATTTTTTATCAATTATTGTGGGTTTCACACCTTTATTACAGTCTGTGTAATTTTTTTTGGTACACGCACTCATTTTTCATAAATGATAGTTTAAAAAGCGTTTGGGGTCCGGGGAGAGCCGCAACTCCCCGGCGCTTTTGCTTCTTTTGGCGCCCAAAAGAAGAACTTTTAAGATTATTTTAACCATTCCCCTTTATACTAAAACAATAAAATACACTCTCTATGCTTGCCTTTTGCAGGCATTCGTAGTATCTTTATTGTAGAGTATGGCTAAAAGCTTTATAGTTTTGCCATCAAAAAAAATCAAGGAAGGAAACATGGAACAACAGAGTCCTAAAAAGCCTGCAGGCTTTAATCTAAATCCTGCAAAAATTCTACTCATAGTATTAGCAGTAATTGTCCTAAGTACACTCGGAACAAGCTTTTACATGGTAGACGAATCAGAGCAAGCAGTAATTACAAGGCTTGGAAAATATTACAAAACGGTGGGGCCTGGACTCCAATTTAAAGTGCCATTCGGAATTGATAAAAGCTTTATTGTCCCTGTAACAGAAATACAAACAGAAGAGTTTACCGTAAATACACTTCCAGGAAACCAAGTGTACTACCAAAGCACGGCAGGAATCGACGGCTACACAATGCTCACAGGAGACTTAAACATAGTTGACGTTGAATGGAGCATCCAATATAGAATCGTAGACCCAGTAGCTTGGTTATTTAATGTACAAGATAGACGAAGCACTATTCGCGATATTTCACAGTCAGTAATTAATGCACTCGTCGGAGACAGGGCAATACTAGACGTTATTGGTTCTGAGCGTATTGCAATTGAAGTTGCAGCAATGGAACAAATGAACGCTCGATTTGATCAACTAGGCCTCGGAATAGACATCAATGCAGTACTTCTCCAAAACATAGTGCCACCAGCAAGCGTACAAGACGCATTTGAAGACGTAAACCGTGCGCAACAAGATGCAGAAAGATTCATTAACGAAGGTAAAGAAGCATACAATAAAGAAATACCACTAGCACAAGGTACTGCAGACCAACAAATACAGGTTGCTGAAGGGTACGCAGTTGAACGCGTAAACCAAGCTCAAGGGGATGTTGCTCGATTCAATGCAATTTATGCAGAATATAGAACAGCACCACAAGTTACCCGAGACAGACTCTACCTTGAAACAATGGAAAGCGTTTTAGGATCAAGAGAAAATGCAACACTCATCGACGGCGAACTTGATAATGTGCTTCCAGTAAAAACACTTACTGGCCAAACAACAACTGGGGGGACAAACTAATGAAAGTAATGAACAATAAAAAACTATACGTAACGCTTGGAGCAATAGCACTCGCCATAATAATCTTTTTAATGATGGGTCCCCTTTACATTGTAAACGAAGGAACCCAAGTTGTAGTTACACGATTTGGACAAATTGTAAACACACGAACTGACTCAGGGCTTTATATGAAAGTTCCATTCATTGACGTTGTTACAACCTATCCCAAACTCATTCTATCACTCGATGGAGATGCACAAAGAATCCCAACAAGTGAAAACCAGTTTATAATAGTAGACACAACTAGCCGATGGAGAATCGAAGATCCTCAACTGTTCTACCAATCATTTGGAAACTTAGATGCCGCAATAGTAAGAATTAGCGATATAATAAACTCGTCAACGAGAACAATTATTACCCAAAATTCACTTAGTGAAGTGGTTCGCTCTTCAAATATTATAAATGAAAGAGGTGCCCAAGTTATTGGAGCATCAGAGCTTCTCGATGAAGTAGCAGAAGAACTCCTGCAAGAAACAGAAGAAACTCCAGAAAGCACAAGCACAAACGCTGTCCTTCCAACAGTTGCAAAAGGACGAGAACAATTAAGCATAGAAATGGCTCAAGAGGCACGCGAGCTTGTAAGCGAATACGGAGTTGAACTCATCGATGTAGTGCTACGCCAAATTAAGTACTCAGACGAACTAACCGAAAGTGTGTACAATAGAATGATTACCGACCGACAACAAGTAGCCCAAGAATACCGCGCCGCAGGTGAAGGTGAAAAAGCAATTTGGCTCGGACGACTCGACAGAGAAAAAAAATCAATCGAATCTGAAGCATACCGAATTGTGCAAGAAATCCGAGGGGATGCAGACGCAGAAGCAAGCCAAATCTATGCAGACGCATACTCAATAGACCCAGAGTTTTACGCATTCTACCGAAGCCTCGAGTCCTACGAACAAACAATCCCAAAAATGGACACCACGTTCTCAACAAACATGGACTACTTCCAATATCTTTATGCACCAGACGGAAGATAGGAAATTTTAAGGTAGGGGTTTCTTGCAAGGCCCTACTTTATCAATGCAACTGCATGGGAGCTCCTACGGGAGCTCCCTAAAATTACAAGGACACTTACATGCAATCGAAACAATCCATCGTTACCATAGACAAAAATGGCCTTACCCTAAACACTGGCCTTTCATCTCGTCAATTTGCAAATGCAAAAATGGGGCAATATGTAACAGAACCAGGCGTTTTAATCACTCAAAATGCTCCCAATAGTTTTACAACAGAAGAGTTTCGATTCACCGATACTAAAACACTTCCCGTAGGAAAAAGCGACGAAGTTGTTCTTACAAACAATACATTACAAGGAACAACTCTACTCTCAGAAATAGAAAACGATTCCAAAAAATCGCTACAAGCACTTGAAACCCTATCTTCCATTGTCGAGTGGAGCATTGAAAACAACGTACAACTCCCAAATTGTGGTCCCGAGGGTACCATAATTACAAAAAAAGGAATACTTTTTTTGCCCTTTGAACTTTTTGAAAGAAGCATTCTCGCTCAAAATAAAGATACCTCCTCCCTTTTATATGGCTGCTGGGTAAACACAGCATTAAATGATATTGACAGCTGGCGCTTTACACTCTCCTGTTATACCTACACAATACTTACAAGCAAAAAACCTTTTCCAGAGCTTGACCGAGAAAAAAGAACTGAAGATTATTACGACAACAATTTTATTCCCTTAAATTTAATGATAAAAACAAACGATACAGCTTCACAAATAATAAACCACAACCTTTCTCTTACCAATAAAGCCCACACAAACATAAAGCCACAAAAAATGAAAGAGAAGAAAAAATCTATTACAGCTAGCTTGCGCGAAACAAATAAAAATGTTGAAAATGGCTCTGTTGCTTTGCCATCACAAATCACAGACCTAGAAGTGCAAAATATTGATTCTTTGATTTTACAATCGCAACAACAATTTATAGAGAAAAAAGCAAAACAACTAAAAAAAACTAGATTTTTAAGAAAGCAAAAGAGTAAAATTATAGTAGTAAGCATACTTTTTCTTTTTGGGTGTTTTATAGGCGGTAGCATAATTAAGTCAAACTTGTCAAAACCAACAACAGAAGGCATGACTCCAACTCAGGTTGTTCAAACACTGTATACCTCTTTGAACACGCTCGATAATGTAACGCTCGATTCATGCGGAACTACAGATGCAGTAGGCAATTATTCTAATATGGTAGCAACAATCTATGTAAGTAGCAAAATGAGAGAGGCCTACGAACGAACCTCACCTTTTTTAACCCCTTCCCAGTGGATTGGAACAGACAACCCAAGCGAGCACTTTATGTTTGGCCTTACAAATGTCACCATCGAACAAAGAGGATCCTCAAACGACTCACCTATAAAAGGAGACAAGGCTCATTTTACAGCGAGTTTTTACACTGTGGTAAAGCAAGGTGTAGACTATTTTGAAGTAACGAAAAGTAGTGATACAATCACCCTTGAATACGGAAGAAAACATTGGCAAATAGTTGAGCTTAAAAGTGATTCCCAACAAATTCCTGTTGACAGTGCACAATTTATTGAGGATGTAACCATCACAAGAATGCTCATAAAAGAAGACGACACTATTGATACCCGAGAGCAAGGAATTTTGCTTGCAGAAACGCTCAGAGAATCATACCCATGGGTACCAAGCATACAAGAAGTAAGTGCAAGCACAGAGCTCATTCCAAACTATTTATTAGAAAACTAACAAAGCTACAAAAAAATCCTTTGTTATAAATATTTCTTTACAACAAAGGATCTCACTTTATTCTACCCTATTAATTATTAATTCTTACTTATTAATTATTTCCCGGGATTCCAAAACGGTTAAACGGAAAGAATCGTAACACTGGTGTGCCTAAAATATCATCTGTTGATATTTGTTGCGGTGAAAGATTTGAATCATAATACAAAGACCATGGATCATGCTCCGTAATTTTTTTTCTCTCATAGTCATAAGAATGGCGCATGTCCAAAGAGTTAAAACGGTTATCACCCATTACAAAAAAATTGTTTTTGCTAATATATTGGGCATTTCCATTTTCATCGTTTGGAGGAAATACTTCCATATTTCGCATATCATTAATTGTTAAAATATAAAAGGCAAGATTTTGAGCCTGTTGCATGTATTCTAAGCGCTCTCTATCCTGAGCTTGAGCATTGGAGCTCATACCTTGCTCTAACAATTCTGCAGTTCTTACCGCTAAACGCCCAAAAACTAATTTTAACATTAAATTTTGCCTAAACATTGCATCGCTATACATATCGCCACCCACAAAAGGGTCATCAGAAAAGTTCGATATACTTGAAGTCCAGTCGGTCATAAATGATGAAAACCACTCAGAACCACCTTGTGAGTAATACAGAGTACGTATTAAATCATCGCTTTGAGATAAAAACGAGTAGACCTGCAGTCTATTTTTATCAGAAAAACTATCTGGCTGCACTACACCCTGAATTGCAGAAGCTCTGCTTTTTATTTGCTCAAAACGTTGTGCAATTAATTCAGCTTCTTGTTGAGCTTCTTGTAAATCTAGCATACTACGCTCGTTTTCAACGGCAATCATAACTTCATACTCATATTCATCGAGCGGTATGTACTGAACTTTATCCAAAATCTCTTGTGGGAGTCCTGCAATATTCCATTGGGCCCATTTTGTGTCATCTTGAACAGGAGCAAATGTCGGATTATCTTCAGTACGGCTATAAAGTATTCCATCTTGCAGCACAAGCTGTTCACCCGATTCTCCCACAATACGCTTTACAAGTGGGTCTGCCTTTAGATTGCCTTCTTCATCTACATTTAAGTTCACCGTTGTAAGAGTTAACATATATACGAGCTGAGATACAAAAGTCTTTATTTGAGATTCTCTATCATTGCTATAATGAGGATTACTAAAGATTACAATGTCCCCTCTTTCATAACTTTTGATTTCAGGAATTCCAACATCACTTAGAGGGAACTTTGGCCCTGCATCAAGTTTTAAGCCAACAACACGATCTCTAACTAAAAACTCACTTACCATTGACTCAGAAGGTATTTCGTATAATTGAAAAATAAAAATATTAATTAGCACAACGGTACATATTGCCTGCACAAAGGCATCAACCCAATCAAATACTTCAAGAATTACTTTTTTCCCAAAAGAACGCTCTGTTGGACGAATCTCTTCTTCGAATTTCTTAAAGTCAGGATTTTTTTTAAAAATTCGTTTAGGATTTAAATAATACAAAGCACCGTTACTACTTACAAGCACAACCACCCATAAAAGCACTGTAATAACATCATACCAATGCGCTGTTCCATAAGAACCTGCCCTACGGAACACAAAAGAGGCCAAAAGAATATAGGGAAGGTATTGCAAGAGTTTAAAAACTATTGTTAAGCGCTTCATATTTGATTTACGAAAAACCTGAATATAACTTTCGTAAAAAAGCCATGCAACACATGCTAATGAAAGAGGAAGTGCTAACAAGGAGATATCAGTACTAAAAGTTACTTGAAACAATCCAAAAACGAGGCTTGAAATAAGAGCCACTACCATACATAGAAATAAATTCTTATACATACGGTAATTATATCAAAAACTAAGAAAAAAATCTAGCTTTTAGCATGACGGAAACATAATATTCCCTCTTGACTAGAATCCACACCGTCATTGCTTGAGCGCAGTCGAAGGATCTAAAAAAAGTGCGCTTGACTAGAGACTCTTTTTTTGCTATTATTAAAACACTTACGGGGGTGTAGCTCATCTGGCTAGAGCGCTTGCATGGCATGCAAGAGGTAAGGGGTTCAAGTCCCCTCATCTCCAAAAAAATAACTAAAAATTTGTTCGACGTCGTGTCGAACTATTTTTTTGTATAAATGATTTTACCCATTAGCTTTTTGCCTTTTCATTAATGAGCATTGACTGCTAGAAAAGTTTGTTTTATAATTTTGTGTAGACTATGCGTAGAACTATTTTTAATAGTCAAAAAAGGAGACCAATTATGACAGTAAAAGAAACGATTGCAAAATTAAAAGAAGATTATTCAAGTTTTGGCGAAATTGTTATTATTACAAATAATGACACCAAAAATGTTCTTTTTTGGGGAAAGATGGAACTATGGGATAACCAAAATACCGTGGGTGGTTCATCCATGAAAAAGTTTACAGAAAAAAGAACAGTTGAAAGCATACGCATATTTAATGACATGAAGTCGGTTAAAGGTGTTATAACAATTGAGTAACTAAAAATCTAACACTTCGTATTCTATCCCATTTTTCTTTGCGTATTCATGCGCATACGAGTTTTCTTTCACTTTAAGCCTAAGTTTACTACACTGTGAAAAAGCATCGTCCATTATATCTATAACGCTCTCAGGCATTACTACTTCTGTTAAAGAAGTACAGCCAATAAATGCGCTTTGGCCAATTTCTGTTACCGTTTCGGGAATTACAATCGCTTTAAGAGCTATACATTCACAAAAGGCAAAGGAGTCAATCGAGGTTAGTGTTGATGAAAATGTAACTCTTTCTAAGTTTTCACAAGAAGAAAAAGCCGAATGTTCAAGAATAGTTGTAGAATCAGGAATAGCTATTTTTGTAAGCTTACTACACATATCAAAAGCACTATGACCAATTTTTGTAAGATTAGATGGAAGTGTGATCGTATTAAGGCTAATACAATTAAAAAAAGCACTTTCCTCTATAACTGTTACAGAGTTTGGAATATATATTTTTTCTAAACAGTTACAAAACTCAAAGGTACCACTTTCTATACACTCTAAGCCCTTTGGTAATGTAAGAGACTTTATGACCTCACAGTTGCAAAAGGCTCTTTTTCCAACGCTTATAACAGAGTCTGGTATTTCTATATTGGTAAGAAAAACACAATAAATAAAAGTATACTCTCCTATAGTTTTCACCGTGTTGGGAATGCAAATATTTTCTAATTTAGAGTGCGAAAAAGCTTCGTTTGCTATGTGCTCAATACCACTGCTTATTGTGTAAGATATTCTGTTACAATCATCAATGTATGAATGCAAGGTTTTTGTTTCTTTGTGAACAAGAGAGCTATTTTCTACTAAATACACTGGATGCGAATTCTCGATAATGATATTTTTACAATGCGGAAAGGCTCTTTCTCCAATATCTACCAATGAATTGGGAATAGTAATGGAAGAAAGCTTTTTACAGCCTGCAAAAGCATTGTTTGAAATTGATACAAGCGACTGTGGAAGTTCTACATAAGACAGGTTATTTTCTTTCATCATGCTTATACGCTGTATTTCGCCCTTTTCATCCATAACAATCTCGCCTTCCATAAACCAATCAGGATTTTCTTCACTTAACCTATCATTGTATGTGTCGCCCCAAAAAGAATCTATAATATGCGTTACCCCGTTTGGAATTATTATGCTAACAATTTCTGGCACGGTAAAAAGAGAGTCGGCAATCTTTGTAACTTTATTACCTTCAATAATTTTTGGAATTGCAATTTCTGTTTTAGTCCCCTCATAATACGTTACAATTGCTTCGCTATTTTTGACCGCGTACTCAAAGCCATTCCAAACCATTTTTTCGGGGTTTTCTATACCTGTATATATTTTCATTTTGCCTCCGTATATATTATAAGAAAAATAATAAAAAATGAAAACTACTTCATAAAACTTCCTTTTTTGCCTCACAAAAACCAACAAATTATATATAAATTGTCCAATTTTTCAAAAAAAATGCAAAAAAATTCCAAAATTTGGCAAATTCGTGTCAGATTTTTTAAAATTTTCTTATAATATATAAAACACTAAAAATAAAAAGAGGTATTAATGAGAAAAACGCACATTCAAGAAAATTGTAACGTACAAAATGGGATCAATTTTGAAAGAAACGAAGGCTACTTACAACTAGAAGACCGTTTAATAATTTGGTTCATTGTTACAAGTCAAACGGGAATTCAACTATATATATAGACCACAAAAAAACAAGGAGTTTTATGAGACAAAATCAGCTTTGGACATTATTTGGAAAAGCACTCACACAACGGCTAGAAGCGCTAGAGCGCTATCTTGAATCAGACGTAATTTCGTTTTCAGGATCTTTTTTTGAAGGCCTTGAATTAAGCGTGCGAAAAAAAATTGAAGACCTACGCACGAACGGAAAAAAAAGAAAAAAATTGTACATCATTTTAACAACCTATGGTGGCTCTGCACGCACCGTTGAAAGGTGTGTACACATTGTGCGACATCATTACAAAACGGTTATTTTTATTGTGCCCGATTATGCGTACAGCGCAGGAACACTTTTTTGCCTAAGCGGAGATAGAATTCTCATGGACTACTTTAGTGTTCTTGGTCCAACCGATCCGCAAGTAAGAAACACCGCTGGTGGATATGTTCCCGCAGTTGGCTACATTACTAAGGCAAATGAACTTATTGAAAAAACAAAACATGAAGAATTAACAAAGGCAGAATTGGTATTGCTTCGAGGCATTGATTTTGCAGATCTTCATCATTATGAACAAGCGCAAGAGCTCGCAATAAGTCTTGCAAAAAAGTGGATGGTTGAATACAACCTTAAAGATGTAAAAACAAGCGAAGAAAAAAATGCCGTTTTAACAAACAGGCAAAAGCACCAATTTGCAGAGCTTGTAGGCCAAAAATTATGCGACCCTACAAAATGGTTATCACATTCAAGACCTTTAAATAAAGAAACTCTTGAAAAACACATACACTTACGTGTAGACGATTTTGGAGAAGATGAAAAGCTAAGCTCCCTCATTAAAGAATACTATTACGAACTTACAACTATTGTATCACCAAACAACAATACCATGTTTTTACAAACAAGGCTTGATGGAGAAATAGTATTCCCTCCAAGAAAAAGAAATCCCTTTCAAACAAGAGAAAAGGGACCTCAAAAGAAACAGCAAGCACTTTAAACTACTCATACATATCAATCATGAGTGCATAAGCTTGCACTCCTTTCTCGAAAGTAATGGTACTCGCTATCATTTTTAGTATTATAAAAAAATAAATAGGAGACTCAAATGGAAAAAAACGCAAAATTTAACGTGCTTGAAGCAATTTGTGATATTAGCAAACAAGCAAAAGAAAGCCAGTTAGACACAACAGCATTAGTTGGCTCAAAACGAACACTTGCAAAACTTAATAAGTATTTTAATACGACAGATATTGAAACACTTATTTTTATAGCCATTTTTTCAATTAAATACAATTCTTCTCAAGAAGGTGAGATTCAAAAGATTTCAAAATTTTTTGATTTAGATTGTTTAGATTTTTTACGCTACAAAAAAGACTTACAAAATTTAGTTGATAAAAAATACGTAATACTTAGTGCGGTAAGGGTTAGAAACCTTAAAAACATACGAATAGAAATGAAATCTGGTGGATGTTATGAAATAAATCCACTTGTAGAAAAAAGCATCTTAGATAATGTAGCAATTGAAACTGAAGAGCCTTTTGATGAAGACGTAACAAATGAAGACTTTGTAAGGTTAGTTTCAGAAGCGATCGAAAAAGAAGATGAAAAAAAAGGTAGAGCTGCTTATATTGAAATGATGGAAACTATTACAGAATTAGAAAAAAAGCACAAAGACTTATCCTTAGTGCAAAAATCACAAGTTATTTTAAAAGGTAGCGCAGACAGAGCCCTTTTTTATTCGATTTGTAATGCATCCCTTTATCAAAGTAAAGCAATATCTCTAAAAGAGTGCTTAGATGGAGTATATTGTACCCAACTAGACCGCTTTAAAGTTGCAAATGAATGTAAAGATGAAACACATCCCTTGTTTACAAATAAATTGGTACAGTTTGCAAATGAGAGAGGCGTTTTTGATTTATCTGTTACGCTTGATAAAATGGGTGAAGAACTGTTTTTAGACGAATACACAAAGTTATTCCAAGCCGAAAGAAAAAAGGAGCTTATTACAGCCGATAGTATTGCAAAAAAAGATCTTTTTTTCTCTGAAGAATTAGAAAAGCAAGTGTCTTTTTTAACAAATACGCTCGAAGAAAAGCAGTTTGAAAACTTAAAAAGTCGTCTAAAAAAAGAGAGTTTACCACAAGGTGTTTGCGCCCTTTTTTATGGTAGCCCAGGAACGGGAAAAACAGAAACGGTGTATCAAATAGCTAAAACTACAGGGCGCCCCATTGTGCACGTAGATATTAGCCAAGCAAAATCTATGTGGTTTGGACAAAGTGAAAAACAAATAAAACAGATTTTTCAAAACTATAAAAAACTATGCGAAGACACTAGCCTCGCACCAATTTTACTTTTTAACGAAGCCGACGCTATTTTTTCAAAGCGTAAAAATGTTGACTCTGGCAATGTTGCACAAACAGAAAACGCCATGCAAAATATCATCTTGGAAGAAATGGAAAAACTTGATGGCATACTTATTGCTACAACAAACCTTACGGGTAACTTAGATGCTGCTTTTGAAAGGCGCTTTTTGTTTAAGACCGAATTTGAACAGCCATCAACAGAGGCAAAAGAAAAAATTTGGCAAAGTAAAATGCCAAAACTTTCTAAAAAGAATGCAACCTTTTTGGCAAGCCAATTCGATTTTTCGGGCGGGGAAATTGATAACATTGTTCGAAAAACCATTATGGACGAAGTAATTTCGGGCAAAAAGGCAAGCCTTGAAGACATTGAAACTCTTTGTTTACAAGAGCGCATCCACAAAAATAACAGCGGCTGTAGCATTGGCTTTTCAATAGCGTAAGTTTTTTGTTCTTACCACAGGTACACAAAAGTTTTTTGTGTACCTGTGGATTTTTCCATTTACCAAAAACTCTTGTTCCCCCTACTCCCAAGTTTTCCCCACTTCTGGTAAATAAAACTTAAACGGTGCTTTTAAATAAAGCCTAAACCCCGTTAATTTGCTCGAAATAGTTCTTATGTGAATCCTTGCAGTAAGTCCTGCAATCACACTTTGAGCATTTGCAATAACATATATTTCAACAGCTTCTTTATCAGGATGTTTAAGCCATAAGGCTGATTCTCTCAAAACAACTTTTTCTCCGCGCCCTTCAACTAATGAAAAATATTCTGTCGTTTTTTTACCAGCTTCATCTTCATACACTACAACCGTATCGCCCGTATCTTTTGTAGCATCTATAAAACGAAGATGTGCTTGGTCTAAACTTGTAGACGTATACCAAGTATCTTCAAGGTCGTAGTGTTCAGCCTCTGGTAAATCTTCCATGCCAGATCCTAGAATCTGCACTGTTTTATCTACAAGTGGAACGGTGTATGTGCCACCACGTTTTAATAAAACTTCTTGGTTATTAAAATGAATGCACAGTGAAACGTTTTCAAAATGCTTGTATGCTTTTTCAATTTCTTGCAGACTCAACGCGTCATTTAGCTGATAGTTTTCATCTATGTTATCAAGGGTAAGCTTGTACACATCTCGCATAGCAACACCATCGTTTGTGTAAAAAAGCTCTGCATCAAAATAATCATTTTCTGTAACTTTGGTAAAATAAAGTTTAATAGTTTCTAATCG
>CAYJPS010000070.1:0-12397 GCA_964372135.1 uncultured Treponemataceae bacterium
TGGTTGAACGTAAAAAATACGGTCAACGTGGTGCACGTAGAAGATTCCAATTCAGCAAGCGTTAGTCGTTTGACCGTAACTGGAATAAAACAAGTCTCAAAGGACGTTTTGCACATTGCAACTTCCTCTGGGGCTTTTTTTTTAAGAACATGTTATCTTTCACACATTCATCCAGATAGCATCGATGTGGATGTTGTCTTTTCTACTGAAGAGGAGCAAAACGACATTGTTGATGCTGCTCTTGCATTTGCTTGTGAGCAAAAGGCTGTGTCTTATCTTTCAAGAACTGAGCATTCTCGCTTTATGCTAGAAACAAAGCTTTTTAACAAACAACATTCAAAAAACTCCATAAAACAATCTCTCGATTATCTTGAAGCACGCGGATTTTTAGATGACAAGCGGTTTGCAGAAGCATGGCTCAGAAATCGCAAAATAACAAAATCTGAAGGACCCAGCCGCTTGCAAATTGAGCTTTCAAAAAGGGGCATTCGCAGAGATATAATTTCCGAAGTACTAGATGAGTTTTTTGTAGATAACAATATTGAAGAACTGTTTACAAAAGCGGTTGAAAAGCTAAAACGGCTAGGCAAATCTGGTGACAAACTCCAACAAGCCCTTGTTAGACAGGGCTTTGATTGGAAAATGATTAAGAGTTTAGGCGAGGAGTAAAGGTTTTTATTTCCCTTTTTTCTCCATTGCTACGTTTAAAAGTGAAGTAAAATTTGTTCCGTCTTTAGGCATTGTTGAGTGTCCAACATTTGCGCTAATATTAGCAATGAGACCCGAAACTGAAAATGGTTGAGATGCTAAATCTTTTACACGTTTTTTTACACTTTTGAGTGCTTGCTCTGCAATTTCTCCTTCTAAAAAAACGATAAATTCGTCGCCTACAAGTCTGACTACATACCCATCTTTAACATTATATTGTAAACGCTTTGAAAATGCGACTAAAAGCTCATCCCCTTTTTGAGAGCTATGTTTACTTACAAATGTATCATGCCCCTTTAATGCTATGTATAATAATGTAGCATGCGTTTTTTCTTCGAGCAAGTTTTCTAACTTATTTCTGCTATATGCACCTGTTAATGAGTCAATGTATAAATCATATTCGTGCTGTTTATGTAATGCTTCCTTTTTGTGTTTAAATTGTATATAAGCATAATAGACGAATCGCAGAGAAAGAAAGGTCAAAATAATTAATGCTGGATCTATCAATGTAAAAAATGGAATAAAAATTCTAAACTCTAATGTAGATCCTTGTAGCTCAATTACCTTATCTATTGAAAAAATATTTCCACTAATTTTGCTTTTTTTAATCACTGATAAACCATCGTTTTCAAATACACCCAATTCATAATTGTATCCCAGTCGTTCCAAAGTATCTAGTTTCATTTTTGGCGCAATTTCATCTACTAAATAACCTACAGTAATAAAGCCGTAAAACTCTTCATTATTTGTTTCATTTGTTGTAATTATAGGGTTTTTTACTAATAGCCAATCTTCATTGCTATACGGATCTTGATAAATATATGTTACTGTAGTATTTGAAGACGCTGCAATTTGGCTTAAACGGCTTTCCTCTGCTTTGAAAATGCCACTGGTTCCTATCATGTGTTTAAAATCATCGTAGGGGTAAACATACTGCAAACTTTTTGTTGAGGTAAAAGAAAAGAATTTAAACTTTTGCATATTCTGCATATTTCGTGCTGTAGCGTTAAACTGATTTAACGTAAAAGAATTATTGTTTTTTGCAAAATCTGATTCAGGGATTTCGGTTAAGTATATTAAAGAATCAACAGTTTGCCCAATAATTCCTGTATAAAAATCTGATATTAATGATGCTGTTTTGTAATTGTTGTGAATAAAGAAAATGGATAGTATAACTGTTAAAAGTATACTTACAACAAGAGTTTTTTCTGATAAGGTTTTAAGCTTTTTCATTTAGCCCGCCTAAATAATAATATATCAACATAGTGATACATTATTATCGGCTGTTTTCTATAGTCTGTTTAAGATATCCTGTGGTTTATTTGAGCAAATTCCTTTTACGCCTTGTTTTATTAAATCTTGAGCTTTCTGTAAATCATCAACTGTCCATACCCAAACTTCACTTAATTCCTTGCCAGTAAAGTCTTTCCAACATGGCTTTAATACAGTAGGCTTACAGAAAAAACGTCCCTTTCCGCCCCTAACCCAAAAATTTGATTTTGGATTAGTGTCATAAATGAGTGCAGTTGGAATACTGCTATACTTTGAAAAATTTCTGATAGCAAAAGGATTAAAAGACGATGCCAAAAACCTATTTGAATTTTTAGGATTTTTTTGTATAGCAGCCTCTAATACTTCAGCTGTTTTTTTTGCAACTTCTTTGCATTTAAATGTATCAATTTTTATTTCAACATCAACATACATATCTGGTCCTAAAATATCAAGCACTTCGGATAGCAAGGGTAGCTTTTCGCCAGAAAATTCTTTTGAAAACCACACTCCAAAGTCATACTTTAATAAATCTTCATAATTTGACTCTTCAATTGTAATGTCAGGGGCACTTTGCGGAGCAGTCATATCTTTTGTGAAAAGTCTACCAGTTCGTAATATTGATTCATCATGGATAACAACAAGTTTTCCATCTTTTGTAAGATGTACATCAAGTTCAACCCCAGGTACTCCAATTTCTTTTGCTTTTTTAAACGCAGAAAGAGTATTTTCTGGCGCTAAAGATGAAACACCTCGGTGAGCAAATAAAAGTGGCCTCGTTGCATGAGGGAACGCATTAATTGATTCAAAATTTTGAGTATCCATGTTGTAATTATACCAAAACCATGCTACACTTGTATATAGGAGAGTATGAATATGAGTGAAAAAATTGATGGATTTAGAAAATATTTACCAATTACTTTTTTAATAGGGGCTGGATTTTTTACTATGGGACTTATGGATCCCTTGTATGATAGCTATGTTACTATTTTCTTAAGCAAATATATTCCATACAAATGGCTTGTAGGTATGTTCATGGCGCTAGATAATGCCTTGGCCATTTTCCTGATTCCACTTGTTTCAGCTTGGTCTGATAATACTCGCACAAGGATTGGGCGCAGAATGCCATGGATTATTGTTCTTTTACCTCTTTCTGCTATCTTTTTTAGTTTAATTCCATACGCAGCTCGAACGTCATTTTTGGCACTTGTTGTCGTTTTAGCCTTATTAAATCTCTTTAAACAGTCCGTTAGGGGCCCCGTTGTTGCTCTTATGCCAGATGTTGTTCCACCTGAGCATCGCTCGGAAGGTAATGGTGTAATTAATACTATGGGTAACATTGCGGGTATTGTTGGAACGCTCTTTTTAGCTCGGCTAATGGATGTTGACCTTGTGTTACCTGTACTTGGTGAAACGAAAGATGCACTTTCATTCCCTGTTGCGGGTGTGCTCGTATTTTTGGCAGCCATAATGCTTCTATTATTTGTTAAAGAAAATAAGTCTCAAGGATATATTCAAAACTCAAGTTCTGATGAAAATGAAAAAGAAGAAAAGGTTCCCTTTGTGAAAAGCCTTTCGCTTGTTTTAAAAGGCACTGTGCGAAAAGATGGAGGAAAGGCCGATAGAAGTTCCTTCTTTGTACTCTTGTCACTCTTTTTGTGGTTTATGGCCTATCAAGGATTGGTTCCCTATGTTGCGGAATACAGTATTTTAACCTTTGACATTTCTATGGGGCTTGGTGCCTTTGCTGCTGGCATGGTTGCTATTGCTTCTGCTATTTTTGCCATTCCTATGGGGTATGCAGCAAATAAGTGGGGTCGAAAACGCATGATTCGCATTTCACTGCTAGGGGTGATTGCTGTTCTTATTGCACAATTTATTTTTGCAGAAATTGTTATGCGCTTAGGATTACAAGGCAGTCACTTAGTGTATATCTTTTGGGCTTTAATGTTTTGCTTTGGTATTTTTTGGATTTGTATTGTAGCAAACTCTTTTCCTATGCTCTGGCAAATGGCGGGCTTTGCTCGAATTGGCTTATACACGGGTCTTTACTACACTTTTTCGCAAGCAGCCGCTATTTTAGCTCCGTTTTGTGGTGGTCTTATTATTGACCTTGTAAGTTATCGTGGTATATTTATCTATGGAGCAGTTTTCTTTGTACTTGCTTTTATCACTATGGGTTATGTAACAAGCGGTGAGAAAACTGATGCAGCACAGTAGGGGAATAAATACGAATCCCTTTGAATACTATGCAAAAATTGGGAAAGTATTACTTAATGAGGGAATGTAACAATATAATAGAAATTCTATATAATATAGCAAAATGCAGGTAAATTATATGTGATTATGGGAAACAATGCTTGACTTTTTCTTTCCATGGGTATAGTATCAGCGTGTAAAGGAAAATTAAAAAATTTGGTTAGGGTGTTTTTTTCTATATGAAAAAAATTACAAAAGTATCTACCTATAAATAAGTCAAACACAATATTGTAGTTTTTTTCAATTATTTCTGCTATCACATCCTTCGGAGAGGAAAGTGAAAAAAAAAGTACAATTGTTTACCTCTGTAGCTTTTGGCACTGTTGCCGTTCTTATAGGACTAATGGTAACGTGGTTCAGAGTATCTGCTCATGAGACAATAGCAAATTCTAGGCAAAGTGAAGTGTCAGAAATTATAAAAAAAATGGAGTTTGCATTAGAAGCAGATGTCATAGAAGCCGAAAATGATTTATCGCTTATTGCTCAATATATTTCTGATTTTGATATTACGGATAACTCTATAGGTTCTTTCTTTCAAACTCAATCACAGGTAGAAGAGTTCTATAAACTCTACTACGTTTCTCTAGATGGAGTTGGAGTATCAACGACTAATGAGCTATTTGATTTTTCTACTAATGAGGCGTTTCTTTATGCTCTTCAAGGGGATTATTATATTACAGAGCCACATATTTCAGAGTTTGGCACTGTAATTGTATTAGATATTGCGGTACCTATAATAAAAGAGGGTGTAGTTTCAGCTGTTTTGCTTAGTGAGTATGTTAAAGATGATTTTTTTGGGAACATTAAAAATACTTTACATGGAATTGGCAATGCTTATATTATTAGTGATGATCTCAGTTTTATTCATGCTATAAGTGACACTACTACTGGAGATCTTTTTAACATAGAAAAAGAAGAAGTACTTCTTGCCTATAATAGTTTTGAGCAAAGTAAAAAAGATCTTTTGAATGACAGAAGCGGTTCTTTTTTCTATGTACATAATGAGATTGATAAAATTTTGGGGTATGCCCCGATTACAATGACAGATTGGGCCCTTACCGTTACAATAGAAGCAGAAAGCTTAAATTCTGAACTTGTTAAATCCATAAGTATGTTAGAAGCTATTTGCGTAACTATTTATTGGTTTTTAATAGGGCTTATATTTTATTCTACTTATTATCATATTAGGACTCAAAAGACGCTTAAAAAAATAGCATATTATGACCCTTTGACTGAATTGCCAAACTTGCAAAAGTTAAAGCGAATGATGAAAAAGGTACTAAGAAAAGATACAAATTCTCAGTACATCATTATAGTTTTTGATATTGAAAACTTCAAAGCTTTAAATGAATTATATGGTTATGAAATAGGGGATCGCGTTTTAAGAGCATCCAAATCTTTTGGATTATCGCTTGGTGAAAAATCACTAGTAGTAGCAAGAATTCATGATGATAAATTTGCAATGTTTGCAGGAAATGGTCTCTTAGATAATCTTGAAGATTTAGCAAGGAAACGTATCAAGTTTTATTTGAAAGAGATACCAGAAACGTATGACTATCATATACAATTTAACTGTGGAAGATACATCATCAAAAAAGGTGAAACAGATGTTGAAAAAATTATTAGCAAAGTTTGCCTTGCACACAAAACGGTAAAAGACACGAAAGGTCAATTACTATGTGACTATGATGATGCTTTTACGCTAAAAGTGAAAAAAAATGCTGAAATATTAGCTAAGATGCGCTCGGCTCTTGAACGAAAAGAATATAAAGTATTTTTACAACCAAAATTTAGTGTAAAAGAAAATGAACTTATTGGAGCAGAAGCGCTTGTCCGATGGATAGAAGATGATGGTTCAATGATTTTTCCTAATGATTTTATACCTTTGTTTGAAGGGAATGGATTTATCGTAAAATTGGATATGTATATTTTTGAAGCAGTGTGCATGAAAATTAGACAGTGGATGGATATAGGATATAATAAGCTGGTAATTTCTGTGAACTGTTCAAGACAAAATTTAAATAATAAAAATTTTGTAAAAAATATTACCGCTATTGCAGATAAATATAATGTGCCACATGATTATATAGAAATTGAACTTACTGAATCTACTGCTGCAGAACACGAAGATATAATTGAAAACCTATTTAGAGACTTACACGAAGCTGGATTTAAGATTTCTATAGATGACTTTGGCTCAGGCTATTCTTCTCTCGGGATGCTTAAGAATTTAAAAGCTGATACATTAAAGTTAGATAGAAGTTTTTTTATAGAAAATAAAGAAGAACTTCGAGGAAATCATGTCGTTGAAAGATTTATTGAATTAGCTCATGACTTAGATATGTATGTTGTAGCAGAAGGTATAGAACGGGTAGAGCAAATAGAAGCTCTAAAAGAAATGAACTGCGATGCTGTGCAAGGATATGTTCATTCAAAACCTATTTCAGTAGGTGATTTTGAAGAAAAATACAAAGATATACTACGATAGCATGACTTTAATAGTTATTTGATAATATATGTCTCGATTAAACTGAACAAAAAGTTACAGATGCTTATTCTAAATAAGCATCTGTAAGGATACAAGCAGTGGCTATTTAACTTCAATAGCTCCATGAGGTCGAATGCTCATTGCATACACAGGGCTTAATTCACCGCTTGACTTATCATATCCAAGGGCTTTTTCCATATATTCTGTGTATTCTTCACGCAAGTCGTTTGGAATAAAGGCTTGGATAACGCCAGCAAAACCTCCACCATGAATACGGCATGCGCCAACCCCTTTTGACCGAATAAAAATTTCTGTTAAAGCTAGACAAACTGAAATTGGTTGCTCGTGTGCGTAGGCGGGAACAAAAACATTTTGTAACCACTTCCATGAAGAGTTCCCAGAATCGGTAATGAGAGATAAGAACTTTTTGAAATCACCGCTTTTTAAGGCTGAAACTTGGTCATCTACACGGTCATTTTCCTCAATAAAGTGAACGGCTCTCATTACAGCTCTGTCGCCACATTCTTTGCGGATTTTTACTAAGTTGTCGCTAATATCTTTAAATGATAAACCACGTAATGTTTCTTTTCCTAGAAGCTTTGCAACTGCTTTCATTTCATTTGGAATGGATGAATATTCTTCAGAAAGGTCTGCATGCCCTTTGCCTGTGTTTACAATCATAAGTGAGTAGTTTTGTTTTGCAAAATCAAAAGGAACTTTTTCTACAATTGGTTCTGCAGGATTTTGAAAATCCATTGCTACAAGTCCACCTACAGCGCATGCCATTTGGTCTAAGAGGCCTGATGCCTTGTCCCAGTATTTGTTTTCTGCAAATTGTCCAATAGTTGCGTACTTGCTTACAGGAATAGTTCCATCGTTAAAAAGTTTGTCAAGAATAAGGCAAAGCATCATTTCAAAAGAAGCAGAAGAACTCACACCCGCAGCAGGAATTACATTACTTGTTAAACAGGCATCAAATCCACCAACCTTATACCCTCGGTCTTTAAAACCTTGCACTATACCTCGAAGAAGGGCAGGGGAACCTTTTTCATCTTTGATACGTTCAGTATTTGAAATGTCTATAATAATATCTTTTTTATACGTTATATCATGAATAGTTATTGTGTTATTTTCAGATGGAAGGGCTACACCAATGCAATCAAGTTGAATGCTGGCTGCGAGTACTTTACCCAAATTGTGGTCAGTGTGGTTTCCTCCAATTTCGCTACGTCCAGCACTGGTAAAAAAGCGTACCCCTTCAGATTTTGCATCTTTTTTGAAATATGCTGTCCACTCGTTTGCTAAGTTTGAATAGCGCTCCATTTGCGATTGTATTACCGCTTCATCTGTTCCGTAAAGCTCTGAAAAAAGTTGTTTTGAAAAGTCCATGTTCTTCCTCTTTATTTATATTTTGCGCCTATTTATGATAGTAGTAGGCAGGGTATTCCATTTCGCTTGGTAATCCAAGGCTTGATTGTATTGTATCAAGGGCTGCAGCTTCTTTGGGTAATATTAGAGATTTTGCAGTCGATGAAAAATCTAACAGTAAATCTAAAAATGATATTTCCTCTTTTTCATACTGATAATATTGAACATTCATGCTTTCACCTTCAAAGAGATTTACTTCCATATCTATAATCGTATCTTCTAAGCTACCTACGGCATCAATTAAACCATTTTTTTGTGCTTGAAGAGCTGTGTAGATTCTACCATCTGCTAGTTCATGTACGCGCTCTATTTCCATCCCACGTGAGTCGGCCACAATTGTAGTAAATTGATCATAGGCCTCGTCTGCAATGGATTGCATAATTGCCCTTTGCTCTTCAGTTAATGGGCTATTTAAGTTCATCATGTTTTTATTGCGACCTGCGGTAATTGTTGTCATTTTTATTCCATATGAGTCCATTAGTTCTGTAATATCAATGGAAGAACTTGAAATAACTCCAATTGAACCTGTAAGTGTATTGCGGTTTGCGTAAATGGTATCTGCTGCGCAGCCAATGTAATAACCTCCAGAGGCAGCAAGTGGTCCAAAGTATGCCCAAATAGGCTTTCCGCTTACTTCTTTGTATTCCTCTAGTGCTAGATATACATCATCTGATTGATATACGCCACCACCAGGTGAGTCAATGTACAATAAAATGGCAGCATTCGAACCATTATATGTTAAAGAGTCAATGGTGTCTAAAAGCCATTTTTGGTTGTAGGATTCATTTTCGTTTTGAATAACACCTTCTATACTGAGTACTGCTATTGAATTATTTGAATTAAACGAAAATGTACCTACAGGATTTTCAATAATATCTGTTATGTCAGCTTGAGATGTACTCTCAGAAATAAAAGTAAATGAATTTCCAAAAAAAAGTTGATATATAAATAAGGCAATGGCAACAGCTATAAGAACTATAAAAATTGTAATGCCTTGCTTTGCCCCCCTGCTGAGACCCTTTTTTTGCTTGGGTGGTGTAATTATTTTGCTGTAGTCTTGCATAGTATTTCCTTCATGTTCTTTAATATGTGAAATGATTATTCAAAATCTTCTAGCCGTAATGCCTTTCTATCTATTGCTGCTTGTTTTAAAAACTTATATGCATACGTATGTGTTGTGTAATAATATGGAATAATGAACAATGAAAAAAGCACGGTGATGTATGTTTCTAAAGAAGTTTGTACACCGTAATTGTACATGCTAGAAAAATTAAACTGTATTGAGTTAAGGAGAGATCCTGTAGAAATTGTCCTGTATAGTATATATGGAACATTTGCGAGTGCATACCAACCAATAAAGCTCAGGCCTAGGAAAAATATGTCACCCTTGTAACCCTTTGTCATTTCTTTGCTTAGTCGCATAGCTTTTCGTACTCCAACTCGAGGGTTTTCAGCTAAAATGAAAAACATCTGTGAATATGAATATGCTTTAACAATACCTGGAATGACAAAAAGAATAGCCCATAGAAATACCCATAACACTATCCAAAGTATTGCTCCTGTACCTTTTAACCATAATGAAAAGCCTTCAAAAAAAGAAGTAAGATTTGTTCCAATTTTGTCTTTTGTAAATTCAAGATAAAAGTATGTAGACGCAATTGTTATGGTTCCAACTAAAACAATCCAAACGGGTGTTACGATTGTAGAAAAGTTTTTGTATTGATGAAAGGGCAACACTAAACTGGGCAGGATATTTATAGCTGTTGAAATTAAACCGCTTACTATTGCTATCGCAAGTGGAAGTTTCCACATACCTTTTAGCTGGGTTCGTGCTTGTTTTTTGTACTCTTTTCTGTCAAACATTTACTTCTCCTACAATGTCTACAAATATAGTGTTATATCTGAATTAAAAGTATAGTACGAATGACAATTTTATTCAAGAACGCCGCTGATTTTCTTTAAAGAGTTTATGTATTTTTTTCACGTAATAATTCACTGTAATATTTCTTTTCAATTTTTTCAAGCGGAATGTTACACTTTATGAGCACATCTTGTAACTCTTTTATAGCAACATTTACCGAGTTATCATCTTGAGATTCATTGATAATTTCTAATTCTAAAAAGTTACCAAGATTGTTAATAATACATAGTTCAAGCAAAACTTTTTCATATTGCCATTGTAAGACATGCTTGTCTTTTTCTAAGTCAATTGTGTAGCCTGTATCAATTAGTATTGTTTCAAATGCAGTTCTATTATCTATTGTAAACTCATTTTCTTCGTTTACTTCGTATGAAATATTTTTATCTCCTCGAAAAGTTTCACGTAATTCTTTTTTCTTATAAGTAACTATAATGTTTTTTGATTCAATGCCATTGGGTGTAGTAGTCTTTTCTTCTCTAAGGCGAACTCGTATTGGATAGCCTAATGCTGCAGAATACGTTTTCCAATATACATCGCTTTTTTGCTTTTTACCTAAAAAAATCGCAAAAGTATCTATGGTATTTTTTGTTGACTCGTAGTTTTCTACATGGGCTTTTAATTCTATCTCAAACATATATACATTTTATCATAAAAAATTACTTGCGAAAACCCATAGATTGATGTATAATGTAATCATGTTTGAAGTTAGAGTAGAAACGTCGTTTTCAGCGGCACATTATTTAAAAAATTATTCTGGAAAATGTGAAAACATGCACGGTCATAACTACCGTGTATTAGCCTATGCTCGAGGTGCAGACCTTCCGTCAGATGGTATCCTTATTGATTTTGGTGAAGTTAAGGCAGCTTTAAAAGAAGTATGTCGTACGCTTGATCACACTAATCTCAATGAGTTAAAAGAAGACGGCATGCTTATTTTTAATAATAATCCTAGTGCAGAACGTATTGCAGCCTACATTTTTGATCAACTAGAAATGCTACTTCCAAAAAAAGATGCTGCACGACTTCATGCAGTTGAGGTATATGAAACTCCAGGAAATCGTGCTCGTTATATGCGATAGTTAATTATTAATTAACAAGTAATAATTAACTACACTGTTTTGAATTTATTTCGTCTACCACCAAAATAATCCCCGTGGTGGACGTAAACGTTCTTTAGTATTGTGAGTGTAATATTAATTGTTAATTATGCATTATTAATTACTTACGTACTGGTATTCCCATTTTATGTAAGTCTTCTTTTATACTAGGAATGGTATACTCGCCTGAGTGAACCATGGTTGCAATGAGTGCTGCATCTGCAAGCCCACCTTTGGAGCCATCTTCTAACCTATCTGAAACTACATCGGCAAGATGCTTTACTATGCCACCACCACCTGATGCAACAATGGGAACCGTTACCGCTTCTGCAATCATTCTGGTAAGGTTAAGTTCATAACCAGCCTTTGTTCCATCGGCATCAATAGAGTTAAGAACAATTTCACCAGCACCTAGTTCAACAGCCTTTTGAGCCCATTCAAGTGCGTCTAGCTCTGTTGATGTTCTCCCGCCGTTAATATATACGCGGTAGCCAGAAGGCATAGCATCATCTTTGGCTGCATCCATTCCAAGTACAATGCATTGGTTTCCAAATATTTTTGCACCTTGTGTTATAAGGGCAGGATTTTTTACCGCTTGTGAGTTTAAGCTAATTTTTTCTGCCCCTGCAAGTATTGTAGATTTTATGTCATCTAAGGTGGTAATGCCTCCGCCTACACAAAAGGGTATAAACACTTGTTTTGCAACATTTTTAATAAGATCCAATATTGGTCCTCTACCACGTGCGGATGCCATAATATCGTAAAAGACTAATTCATCTACACCTTGCCTGTAGTACTCTGCAGCCATTTCTACAGGTTCGCCAATATCCACATTGTTTTGAAACTTTACACCCTTTGTGGTTCTTCCATCTTTTACATCGAGGCATACAATAATTCGTTTTTTTAGCATATTGATACCTCTCTTAAATTAGCAAAGTTTTGTAAAATTTGTAAACCAGCTTTTCCCGATTTTTCTGGGTGAAATTGGCAAGCGTATACATTATCTTTCCATACGGCAGCAGGAAAGTCTAATCCATAGTCAGCTGTTGCACATATTACAGAAGAATCTTTTGGCTGTATTGCATATGAATGAACAAAGTAAAAATCGGTGTTATCTTGTATGCCGTCAAAAATGGGGCAGTCGTTTTTAAATGAAATATTATTCCACCCCATGTGCGGCACTTTTAAATGTTGTGTTTTGTCTTTTATAATGTTTGAAAAGTGCCT
>CAYJPS010000071.1:0-12090 GCA_964372135.1 uncultured Treponemataceae bacterium
GATGATTTAATGATTGTAACAGATAAGTTTGCTCGTGAAGAATATGCAATTGCGGTAAAAAAAGGCAATACGGCACTTCTTAATTCAATTAATGCTACAATTGAAGAATTAAAAGCAAATGGTGGATACGAAGCACTTGTATTATCATTTATGCCTACAGATGGAAACATTGTAATTCCTTCAGTTGCTTCTTCTGGAAGCGGAGATCCAGTTAAACTTGGAACAAATGCTGCATTCCCTCCATTCGAATATGTTGAGGGCACAGAAGTTGTAGGTTTTGATATTACAATGGGACAATACATTGCAAACGACTTAGGACAACCTCTTGAAGTTGTAGACATGGCTTTCGACAGTCTTATTGCAGCAGTTGACTCTGGTGTTATTGACTTTGTTGCAGCAGGAATGAGTGTAACAGAAGAAAGAAAAAAGAATGTTGATTTTTCTGTTCCTTATTACGAATCAGAACAAGTTATTATTGTAAGAAAATAATATTTTTAAGACAAAAACGCCCTGTTGTGCTATAATTGTACCAACAGGGTTTTTATTATTTTAAATGCAATATATTATATATTGCAAAAGGGGAACGTTGAGTGTTTCAATCATTTTATGATACAATTATTGCAGGAGAACGCTGGAAGCTTCTTTTTGAAGGTCTTGGAACAACATTATTTATTGCCATTACGGCGATAGCAATAGGAACTGTTCTCGGCGCCTTTTTTGCTATTTTAAAGATTTCTAAGAATCCTTTTCTGCGTGGCATAGGAAATATTTATACAACTATTATCCGTGGGATTCCCCTTGCAACACAACTGATGATTTTTTATTTTGTCATTTTTGCTCCATTGGGGATGGACAGGCTTACGGTAGCAGTTCTTGCTTATGGAATAAATTCAGGCGCATATTGCACAGAAATCTTCAGAGCTGGAATTCAAGGTGTAGATATTGGACAAATGGAAGCGGGGCGCTCATTAGGGCTCACAAGATGGCAAACGCTAATGAAAATAATTTTTCCACAAGCTGCAAAGGCTGTTCTTCCTACCTATACAAGTGAGTTTATTGTTTTAGTAAAAGAAACCTCAATTGTAAGTTTTATCGCTGTTATGGACTTAACAAAGGCTGGAGATATGATTAGAAACGCAACCTATAATGCATGGTTTCCTCTTATAAGTTGCGCCGTTTTATATTTGATCATGACGCTTGGTTTAACAAAGATTTTTGCTACCCTTGAAAAGCGAATGGCAAAAAGTGATAGGGGGTAGTGCTGTGAACATGATTGAGGTAAAAAATCTAGACAAAAGTTTTGGTGACTTGCGCGTTCTTAAAAATATTACAGAAACAATTAGACAAGGACAGCGTGTTGTTGTTATAGGTCCTTCAGGTTCTGGAAAAAGCACTTTTTTGCGATGCTTAAATCGTTTAGAGGAACCATCAGGAGGGCATATTATTTTTGAAGGTTCTGATATTACCGATAAAAAAACAAATATAGATGCATTGCGACAAAAGATGGGAATGGTGTTTCAACACTTTAATCTTTTTCCGCACTTAACGGTAATGCAAAACATAACACTTGCACCCTTAACACATAAATTAATTACAAAAGAGCAGGCGAAAGAAAAAGCCCTGGCTCTTCTTAACCGCGTAGGATTAGCAGATAAAGCTGATGAATATCCTTCTCGTCTTTCAGGAGGACAAAAACAGCGAATTGCAATTGTTAGAGCCCTTGCAATGGAGCCAGATGTAATGCTATTTGACGAACCTACCAGTGCATTAGACCCTGAGATGGTTGGTGAAGTTCTTGAGGTAATGAAACAACTTGCTAAAGAAGGCATGACAATGGTTGTAGTAACTCATGAAATGGGGTTTGCTCGAGAAGTTGCAGATGAAGTGTACTTTATGGATGAAGGTATTGTCGCGGAAAAAGGAAGCCCAGAAGAAATTTTTGGAAAACCTAAGAACCCAAGGTTGCAACAATTCTTACAGTCTGTTTTATAAGCAAAAAGTGCAGTCTTCGCTGCACTTTTTTTATTTGTGTGATATAATAGTAAAATATTTCAAATAAAAGAGGTCAATATGTTTCAAAATCTTCGCCAAAAACTCTTAAAAAGTCGAGTATCACTCAATATTCTGCTTTCAATTTTTTGGGTGTTGGCATACGCTATTAACCCAATAGCAATTAATTTAACCTATGCATCAAGTGCATGGTCTTTACTCATAGTTATAACGTCATATCTTGTTATAAATTCACTTGAGGTTTTGCGGGGTTTAAACCTTCTAGCCGTTTCATCAGGACAAGAAAAAATAGATATTCGTCCAATGGTATCGCGCGCAAAAAAAAGAGTTATTATTTTAGTAATAATATGGGCTTTATTTTTTATTGTATCTATAGCTTCAATGGCACTATTTAACTACAAGGCTTATAGAGATCAATTTGGAGAAAGTGTATTAACAGAATTTTCAGACGATGTTCAATTGGTTGACATAACACAAGTGCCAATTGTGGACAAAGAACTTGCAAAAACCTTAGCCGACAGAAAACTTGGGGAAGATCCAGGTCTTGGATCTCAAGTATATGTAGGGGAGCCTGTTATTCAGCAAATAAAAGGTGAACTCGTTTGGGCTGTTCCTTTACATCACTCAGGCTTTTTTATGTGGTTAAATAATATGTCAGGTGCAAGAGGCTATATAAAAGTATCTGCGACCGATTTACAAGATATTGAGCTAGTTAACACACCAATAAAATATCAACCAAACTCTTATTTCTTTGATGATATTAATAGGTGGGTACGATTTATTAACGGAAACCTTTTTCAAGGCTTGACGGACTATTCTTTTGAAATATCTGATGATGGAGATGCATATTGGATTATTACAAAATATAAAAATGAGTGGCTTTTTTCTCTTCCAGAAGCAACTGGTGTAATAACATTGAATGCAACAACGGGTGATACAGCCGAATATGATATGGATTCTATTCCAGAGTGGGTAGATAGAGTTCAGCCAGAAGAGTATATTATCAAGCAAATTAACAACCAAGGACAATATGTGCATGGAATTTTTAATTTTTCAAACCGTGATAAATTTATGTCTAGCAGCCAAATGGCCATTGTGTATTTAGAAGGAAACTGTTTTCTTTTTACTGGGTTAACTTCTGTAGGTGCTGACGAGTCCGCAATTGGATTTTTGATGGTAGATATGGTTACAAAAGAGTCTAAGTTGTATCGAATAAGTGGTGCTACAGAATATGCCGCTATGCTTTCTGCGCAAGGAGCGGTACAACAATATGGCTACTTTGCAACTTCGCCTATTATTATTAACCACAATGGAATTCCTACATATTTTATTACGCTAAAAGATAATTCAGGGTTGATAAAGCAATATGCCTTTGTTTCCGTTGAAAATGTAACCTTAGTAGGAACAGGCGACACTATTACAGAAGCACTAAGAGATTATAACAGTGACATTGGTGCTACTAATAGTTTTATTAGAGAAGAAGGCAAGGAAATTTTTGCAGAAGGTGCTGTTGTAAGGATTGCCTCTGAAAATGGAGATTATGGACAAAACTACAACTTTATTATTGAAGGAATGGAAAATAAGATTTTCTACGCTTCACAAGATTTAAGTGTTGAACTATCTCTTAGCCAAATTGGTGATGATGTTTCTATAAGCTATTATGAAACAGATGAAGGTATTATTCGAGTACTTTCGTTTGACAACGAAGAGTTTCGCCAAGATTAAACAAAATGACAAACTCTCATTTATGTGCTATACTGTTAATATGAAAAGACAAGTATTGTGCACAACACTCCTTGTAGAAACTTCTCCGCAAGCGCTCCCGTTGGGGGCTGCTTGTATTGCTTCTGCTATAAAAAAAGACAATAAAAATATTTTAGTCGAGGTACAGGATTTTTCTTTAGAGGATCCTTTTTTATCTTCTCTAATCGATGAAAAAAAAGCAGAAGCCATTGCAAAAAAATTAATAGAAAAAACCCCTTCTGTTATTTGCTTTTCTTTATATGTTTGGAATAGACACATTCTTGTTGAAGCAGCACAATTAATAAAAAAAGAAATTCCTGATGCTCTAATAATAGCTGGAGGGGCTGAGGTTACAGCAAGTCCAGAAAGCTTTATCAACAACTCTCAAAATCCTTTTAACTTTCTTGTCTCAGGTGAAGGAGAAAAGGCAGTATCAAGATTGATAAAAAACTATTTTGATAGTGAAAAAATGCCTACTTCGCCTATAGTGTATAGTGAACCATGTGATCTCGAAGAAGCAGCATCTCCTTATCTTGATGGTACGCTTGATGCTTCAGATTATTCAGGTGTGCTTTGGGAGCTAGCAAGAGGGTGCCCCTACTCGTGCTCATACTGCTATGAGTCCAAAGGCGAAAAAAAAGTACGGTATGTTCCAAAAAAAAGACTTTACGAAGAACTCGATTTTTTTGTTCAAAAGAATGTGGGGCAAGTGTTTGTTTTAGACCCCACGTACAATAGTAATAAAGGGAGAGCTTTAGAATTGCTTCGGTATATTGAGCAAAAAGCCCCAGGCATTTTTTTTCATTTTGAATGCAGACCAGAGTTTATTGACATAAAGCTAGCAAGAGCCTTTTCTCAGATTACGTGCTCTCTTCAAATAGGGCTACAGTCCTCTAATGAAAAAGTATTAAGCTTAGTGAATCGTAGCTTTAATAAGAAAGAATTTGTTCGAAATATTGGCTTGTTAAATGAAACAGGGGCAGTTTTTGGCTTTGATCTCATATTTGGTCTTCCAGGAGACACCTATGATGGCTTTGCAAAAAGTATCGACTTTGCGCTTGAATTATACCCGAATCACTTAGAAATTTTTCAGTTGGCTGTATTGCCAGGAACAGATCTTTTTGACCGAGCTAGAGAATTAAAACTTAGCTTTATGAAGAACGCACCATATTTAATACAAGAAACACCACTTTTTCCTAAAAAAGATATAGAAAAAGCAAAAAAATTAGCACAAGTGACATCTCTTTTTTATACGCAGGGCAGAGCTGTTCCTTGGTTTTTGTCTCTTATTAAACCGCTGCAAAAAAAACCATCTCAAGTTTTAGTAGATTTTATGTTTTTCCTCGACGCAAAAGAAATAGTCAATAATCATTATTCTTTTGATGGCATTGTTGTCCTTCAAAAAGAATTTATCATGAACCAATATAATAAAAAGAATATAAAGCATTTAATTCGTTTTGCAGCAGATTTAATTGATTTAAATGCTGCAATATCGAGTTATATAGCCGAAGGGGAAGAAAGTAGCGTAAACCTTAATTATCACCCAGATGATTTATTAAGTCCGTACAGTCAGGACCCGAAATATTTTGTGCAACATGCAGAAAAGTTCCCTTGCACCGTAGAAATAAGTAAAGAAGTAGAAGAAAAAACAGGGGAGATATACACTATTGTGTTTTAAAAAAGAGTAACACAATCACCACTATATGAAGTGGAAAAGATTGTGTTTTTTTGAGCTTCTAAAGAGTTACCTTAACAGATTTTCAACTTCTTTATAAAAATCTTTTTCAATTAATTCTTCTATGGTTCGTATTGCTCGTTGTGCAGCTTCTTCTTCTGTTAAATGTGCTTCTCGTCCACTAATATTCCATGGTAAAAAGGTTTTACTTTTAACATCTAATAGTTCAGTGTTTAAAATAAAGCGTACATACTTATTGCTTTGACTAGAGCTCATTGCAAACGGGTTAATAGAAAGTTCTCCATATAGTACATACGGCATGTCTGTAGATGGTTGCACGTAGTTATTGCCTCTTTCTGTTTTGTACCCTGCTTTTTTAAATACCTCACTTAGTGCTGATGCGATTCTATTATCTACATCATTGTTAACAATAACACCAATGTAGATTTTTTCTTTTTCAAGCTGTATCAAAACTTCAATGGCGTTTGCACTTTTATAGGCTAACTCTATTGAGCGATACATAGAAGGATTTATAATTGCAAGTAGCTCTAAGTAAGTTTCATTGTCGTAAGCTATGCTTAATGCATTTTGGGCCGCTTTTACGCCTTCAAAGGTTGCTTCGTTATCAATCATAAAGTTTAGTAAGCCATTAATTGCATCTTCATTTTCTTTTATTTTTTGAGAATAAAACGAGCCAACATCTCTTCTGTCAAGTAAAGCTAATGCATACGTTGTATCATCTGAGGCAACATATATTTCTTGAATTTTAATTCCTATAATTTCATCTAATAAGGAGCTTGTTGTTACGGTTGTTTCATATGCTCTGTTTTGCTCGGTTAAATTGTTTTCAAAACTTTGACTAGCGGTGCTTTGAGCTTCAACTCTTTGCTTTATTATCTTACTCAAATTAGCAATGGCTTCAGCTTCTGCAGTATTTCTATCCTTTGCATGTCCAACAGCTGTTAAATACTCAGAATCTGGAAACTCAGCTGAAGTATCTGTTACCCAAGTGGGAGCAACGCCATTTTTTATCGGCAAACTTGCACATGAAACAAAAATGCCTGTATACAGAATTCCAACAAAGCCTATTACGATATTTTTTTTAGTTATTTTAAACATACTGCCTCCACAAGATTTACGTTATTTTCTTTTACAACAATGTTTTCATTTATTTGTTGATATATAATAGTGTTAAATGCATCATAGCATGTAACCTTTACATCATACAAGCCCTCGTCTACATTTAAACCTCCTACCCATATTTGAGCAGGAAAATATCTAGAGGAACGAACATCTGCCTGTTCTGAAAACTCTGTAAATATATTAGCTGCAAGGTTAAAAATAGGAGCCCATTGTGCTGCCTGAGACTCTTGCATAACGCTCGTTACTCCTTCATTAACGGCACTTTTAGAAATGGAGCGTAGTAACGTTTTAAGGTAAATTAGACCTTGCTTTTGTTGAAATGTATCGATGGCAATATTTTCAACGCTTTCTATGAGTTGAAGCGTGCTCTCTTGACTATATCCCATTTCGTTAATGGCTTGAATATGGATGGACGAAACCTTACTAGGATTTTTTTGCATTACTGGCAGGGCTAATTTAAACCATGTATTATCAACAACGTTTGGTAAACGTACAATTTCTTCTTTTTTTTCAGGGGCAGAACCTGTATAGCAAAAAACATTGAGGCGTTCTTTATTGCTCGGTATAGAAAATTCTTCTTGCACCGCTCTTGGAATAGGGAATGGGTATAATTGCGCCTGTGTTGCAAAGGCTGTTTCAATAAACTTTTTGTCGATATTTGCAGAATCCATTCTTCCTGTTGAACGGTAGAGTAAAAGGCTTACATAACGAGCAAAGGCTGAGTCATAAAATTGCAGAGTATCTAAGTTTGGGTCAGTTAAGAAAGGAGATTCAGCGTTGTAACCTTCAAGCGAGGTTTGTTTTCTTGCTTGTTCTAGGGCTGCAGAATATTTTGTAGAAAGAAGTTGGAGTTTGTTGTTAAACCTTCTAATTTCTACAAAAGCACTTTCGGTATCTCCTAGCTGTATGTAATTAAGAGCCATAAAAAGGTTTGTGTAAATATCTTCAAAATCTTCACCTGCATAATCAGTGACGTTATCGTTAATAACATACGAACCAATAGTTTGTGTTATGCTTATAGCAAAGTATTTGGCAATAAGGGCTTCTGCATCAGATAGATTTTTATTTGATTGTTCAAAATCGCCATAATAGCGAGAAAGCATGCCTGCGTCTAAGGCATATAAAACCTGATCAGTATAGCCATACAAGCTATCTTTTTGTAATTCAAGCTGATTGTATGCATGCATAAAGTCACCTTGAGAAACGCTTGAATCAACATTTGAAAAATTTTTAAGGGAACTACATGCCACAAAAGAGAAAAGAAAGACCATGAGGGGCAATACAAAAGAAAGCCACCCTCCGAGGGGAAAATGGCTTTTTTTTCGTGAAAAATCAGTATGACTTTTTCTCAAACAAATGGGCATATGCTATAAGCGGGTTTTAGGGTTTGTAATAAATTTTTTAATTTCTGAATTTTCTCCAACCCACAATTTGCGGTTGCTTTCAATAGCAATGAGCTCTGCTGTTACATAGTATGTTCTTGTAGATTGATTGTCGATGGAATCTACAATTGTCTTTACAGAACCTACGAGCATAAAATCTGCACCCGTTTCGTTTGCTAAACGGCTAGCTGTTTCTTCGCTTGCCCATTCTTGTTGTTCAAGCCTTTCCTGGCGGAGTTCATCACGTTGGTCTGCACTTGCAACAAATTCTACTCTACCGCTGTTAATGAGGGCAGCTTCAAATTTTTGTGCCAATATAGAAGTGTCTAAGTGTTCATCACTTTGATTACTAAAGGTTCCAACAATAACTACTGGTAGCTCCCCATTGTTTTGGATATAGTTTGTTATAGCAGGGGCTGCAACGCATTCTTCTACTAAAGAGCTCGCTACTAATCTTACATCTGTGTCATTCCAATAGCCGCTCAAATCTGTTTGTGTTTCAGCATCAATGCGTTCTACTTTTGTAGAAGCACAGCTAAATAATAGCATGGCAATACTTATTAATCCTAAAATTTTTGCTGTTTTCATTTTATTGACCTCCAAAAATATATGCAAATACTTTTGCATCTTCTATTGTGTTTTTTATCGAAGAATTTTCATTTGGCATGTGGGCTGTTTCTTCAAGTGTTGCCCACACAACCGCGTTATAGCCTTCTAGACGAAGAAAAGCACCAACGGTACCGCCTCCAATTCCAATTGGACGTGCAGTAATTCCACGCAAAGCTTTTAATGCCTTTGCAAGTTCTATTACAACGGGTGAATCTACAGGGGTTGGTGGCGTTTTTTTTGTTCGTTCTTCTTCGCAGATAACGCGAACGTTGTATTGTTCCTCAATTTTTTTTATTCTTTTTGCTATTTCCTCTCTAACTTCTTCTAATTCATAGCATGGAAGGATTCTGCAATCCATATAAAAAATATCTTCACCTGGAATAGTGTTTAGATTTGGTACATTTGGCTCTCGTTTTGTTGGTTGGAACGTGGAATAATTAGATTCAAAAATATCATCTGTTTTATTAAAATAGTTTTCAAGATCGTTAAGGCTTAAAGCGAGAGCAGAAGCTGCAAGGCATGCATTTGATCCTAGGTCTGGGCGAGAACCATGCACTTGCTCTCCTTTTACGATGAGTTTTAAGGGGAACCCTGTTTTTTCCGCAACCTCTATTGTTTCGCCTTTTGAATCACCTGAGTCGGGAATTATAATAATATCTTGTTTTCTAAAAAGGTTGTGTTCTTTTAAAAGATACTGTATGCCATAAGCAGACCCAACTTCTTCATCAGCTACAAATAGAAGTTTTACGGTAAAAGCTGGTTTTATGCCATTGTCTAAAAAGGCTAAGGCTGCAACTACGCCTGATACCAAACCTTGTTGATTGTCTTCAACACCGCGTCCATATAATCTTCCATCTTTTTCGATTACTTCCCAGGGGCTGTGCTCCCATTGCGCAATTTCTCCTTCTGGAACTACATCGGTGTGTGCCATAATCCATACGGTTTTTTCGTCGCTTATTCCTTCTATTGTGGCAATAAGGTTTGGACGAATTCCGCTTGAAACACGAGTATCTGGCGCATCAAATCGCTCTAAATTTGTTATGTTATGCTTTTTTAACCATTCTTCTAAAGCAAGAACTTTTTCAAGTTCTCCATCGCCACCACTTTCTGGAGCTATAGCAATTTTTGCTGTCAGAGTAGTTTGTAAACTTATAATAATCTCTTTGCTTTTTTCAATGAATGAAAGTATTGTATTGAAGTTTTCCATTTTTCCTACTTATTGTAAACATTCCAAGTGGATTGTACTAAGGTATCTACATCAGAGCATTCTGCTTTCCAGTTTAGTTTTTCACGTGCAAATGCAGAAGTTGCATATAAGCAGGCAGGATCTCCAGCTCTTCTTTCTACATATTTTGTAGGAATTTCTTTTCCTGTTATTTTGCGTGCTGCTTCGAGCATTTCTGTAACAGTGATGCCAACTTCGCTACCTAGATTTACTTTTAAGCTTTCGTTATTTTTAGAAATGAAGTTAAGAGCTTTGACATGTGCAATTGCAAGGTCTTTAACATGTACGTAATCTCGAATACAAGTACCATCTCTTGTGTCGTAATCTTGTCCAAACACCTGCAGCTCTTTTCTCATGCCACAAGCTACTTCCATAATTACAGGAAGTAAGTTTGCAGGATTTTGCTCTAAGCCTGTTAAAACGCCATCAGGGTCATAACCGGCTGCATTAAAATAGCGAAGAGAAGCAAACTTGAGACCTTTTAGTTTATCGTACCAATCCATGTAACTTTCAATGTCTAACTTTGTAAATCCATAGTAGTTTTCAGGGTTTTTAGGATGATCTTCGTCAATTGGAAGGTATTGTGGTTCTCCAAAAACCGCAGCCGATGAAGAAAATACCATATATTTGCATTCGTGTTTAACTGCAGAGTTCAGTATGTTTAGAGTACCTGTAATATTGTTTACAGAATATTTTTCAGGAACAATCATTGATTCTCCAGCTGCTTTAAATGCTGCTAAGTGAATAAAAGCATCAAATCCTTTTGAAAAAGCATTATCAAGTTCCGATGTGTTTAAAATATCGCCTTCAATAAGGGCATTTTGGTCAAATAAATTTTGCTTTAAACCTGATGAAAAATTATCAAATACCGTTACTTTGTGTCCATCTGCCATGAGTTCTTTTACAACATGGCTTCCAATATATCCCGCTCCACCTATTACCAATACGTTCATAGTGCCTCCATTAGATATTCACATTTTAACATAAATACACCTAGTTTGCAAGGCATCATGCTGGTGTAGATGTAGTTGCAAGGTAAAGAAAAGCATTCATTTTGTAAATTTTGTGTAACATTTTTGATGTTTCTGTGTTGTATTTGTATAGGGTAAAACTATGAAAAGAAAATATATGAAGCACTCGAGAATAATGCATCGTTTTTCAAAGCGGAAGTTTTTTAAGAAGCTTTTTGGACTTCGTTTTAAATTAGGCTTTAGTAGAGTAGCTAGTAAAAAATCTGTTCACATTGGACGTTTTTCGTTTTTACACACGCGTTTTACTCGACGCATGCCAGAAGAGAATACACGCTTGCCAATAAATACTGAAATGCTCTGGACGCTTCCTTCAACTTATAGCTTTGTTGTAATTAGTGATATCCATCTTAAAAAAACGGATACAAGAATGCTTGAAAGTTTGCAACATGCGTTTATCAAAGGGGATGCCTTTATTGTCGTAACAGGTGATGTTACTGCGGGTGGTGGAAAAGAAGAGTTGGAATATTTTGTAGAAGTTATGCAAAAAGTACCTATACCGTGTTATCCAGTAATTGGAAATCATGATATTTATAGATTTAATTGGCCTACTTGGCAAGACATTATTGGGGAAACGGTTTATAGAATAGATAAAGAAGATACAACACTCATTATGCTCGATTCTGCAAATGGATTTTTGGGAAAAAATCAACTGGAGTGGTTAGAACAGCAACTTGAAACAAGAAAAAAGCATGTTTTCGTGTTTAGCCACTGCAATTTTTTCATACCACGAAGAACAGTTCTGCAACAATTTGCAAACTTTACCGAAAGGCAGCATTTTGTAAATATTTGCAAAGGAAAAGTAGATGCTGTGTTTACTGGTCACAGCCATAAGCAATATAGCCATGTTGCAGAAGGTGTGCTGTTTTTAAATATGGAAGACTTTAGAGATAAGGGGACTTTTTGCAGGGTTCATGTTTCCCCAAAAAAATTTCAATGCACTTATGCGAGTGTGGTGGACATTTCAGTAAAAACGTAGTAGATTTTATGCCTACAGACACCATGCCATGTAAGGTGGAATGCAAATAATTTCATCTTTTACCGATAAATTTTTTGGATGTATAATATAGCTTTCTCCAATTCTATTTTTAAACTTTTCTCTAAATTTTTGCAATGACATAGTAGAATAACGCGTAGATGACTTTACTTCTACAGGATAAATCTTATAGGTAAGTTTACTATTGTTCGAAAGAATAAAATCAATTTCAATGTCGTTTCGGTGTTTTTCTTTATTGTAATGCGAGTAAAAAAATAGCTTATGCCCATTGCTACTGA
>CAYJPS010000072.1:0-12010 GCA_964372135.1 uncultured Treponemataceae bacterium
TCATTTGCCAAATTACTTTCAAATCCATATGTTTTTGTATAGCGGTCGGCTAAGCGGTTTCTTAGATTTTCGTCATATTGGCGACGGTATATAATAAAGGCTTCTGGCATCCAAAGTAATCTATCAAATTCCTCAAGGTTGCGACCAAAAGCTTCTTCAAAAAAGGATACCCCTTTTCCAATCTTGCCTTTTGTAGAGTTGAGTATGGCTTGGATTGCGCGAATAAACTTTCTATTCCAGTGTTTACCCAAGTAGTCACGATTACTAAAGTAGGTAGGGTCACTTATTGGATGATATTTCATAGGAAATGAGTATATGGTGATTTGCAGTTCTTCACACAAGTCAACATTGAGCCTTAAACGCTTATAAAGCTCATCCGGAGTATCTTTAAAATTATATAGAATATAGTTTGATAAATCTTTGTGCCCACTTTGGGCCGCGATACGCACTGCCTTGGTGTATGTTTTTTCTAGCTTCCATGAGTCAAATGCTATTCTGACCGGTCTAATTGGGATTTCAAATAGTTTATCCATTTTTTCTTTTGTGATAAGGCGAGCGTCTATACCTTGGTTAAAGTCAACGTATCGGGCGCGCGGTTTTTTTGAATAAAAATCTTGAAAAAATGGAGAGAGTTGGTCATATGTTTCAAAAACTGCACTTTTATTTGCCGTATGGAAGTCCAATAGTCCATGCGGTTCAAGCAAATTATAAATTTCTTCAGCATCTCCGTTCGTTTTTTTGTTTAATAGAGCTCTATATTCTTTAACAACAGATCGTAGATACCCTTTATCATTATAACCTGTTTGTAAATTTTTAACTGCTAGCTCAAACATATTAGGCTGGTAGTATGAATCTTCTTTTGAAAAACCACATGACTTGATTTCATCTATAATTTTATCAAAGTCGGGTGAGGCTAATACGTTGTTATCTAACAAAAGCAAGTCTTTTTTATCACCAAATTTTTGTGAAGCTGAGTATACCTGCTGACTGATTGGAAGATATGGCTTATATTCAGGTTCAAGGGTTGGTACAGCGCAAAATGAACACGTATTCACACAACCACGAGTTGTATAGCCGTAATAAGCATTACTTGCCGGGTATTGATATTCTATTTCTTCGAGTATCGAGTAGTCTAAAGGTAAGGTGTCAACGATAATGTCATTATCATCTAACACCCCTGGTGAGCTGATTGTACCTTCAAAGGGCTTTATGCCTGTAGCTGCTAACACTTCTTTGGGAAGTATAGTAGCCATTACACCACCCACCATCATGTCAACATCTGAGGTTGAAGGCTTACAAAGTTGTTTTAGATTATAGTCTGTTACTTGATGCATAACGATTACAAATGATAGTTGATTTTTAATTTTTCTTTATATCCATTTTGGTAAACGAATGTTTTTGCATTTCTATCAAATTCAGGATGTACACTATGAATAATTCCATGATGGTTTGGACAAACAATCATTATATTTTGAGGTAAGTTATTCATCGTTAAAGAAAATTTTTCAATATGGTGTGCATGAATTAGCTTTGAGTCATATTTTTCACCAATTTTTTCTCCACAAATTTGGCATCGATATTCGTATATACTTTTTAACTTATTATTAACTGCATTATCAAGTTTACGAATTTTTGTGAGCTGATATTTTTCAACAATAGATGATTTATTACTTTCTTGTGCTAAAACTGCTTCTAGTTCCATTTCATTTAGGTCGCTAATATTATTGTTGATATCTGATAATTCATTACTAATAAGAAAATCGCAAAGAAAAACATCACTAAATTCTGTCGTGTATAGAATCAAAAACTCTGAAAGTTCTTTAGGGACTTTAATTTGTTTTCTCGTCTTGCCTAATAAATTTTTTTGCTCTGACAAATAACTGTAACTTGAAATGAAAAGTTCCTGAAGCTTTTTGGCAATTGGGCTGTTTGGAGTATATCGTATCTGGAGCAAGTCCTTATGGTTATGATATTTATTTTCATCGAAATAAATATTGTATAAAGTTGCATGATATTCAGCGTTATTTAAAATAAGTTTTATTTTACAATTTTCTCCTCTCTTAAGTTGTAAATTTAGCTTATTATAAAAGGCGACATGCAGGTCTAATGGAATGTTGATACCGAGATTTAGACAAGACCAATCTACTAATTTTTTATATAAAAAATTTTGCATTACATATCCAAACGATTATTTAGAATTAAAGAATTTTTTATACAATGGGGTGGAAGTATGCTTTTTGCCTCTTATTCTGACGTACCAAACAGCATAATGCATTCTTGTTTCAAACTCTGCTTGATACATGCTTACAGGGGTTCTGCAATAGAGTGGCAAGTCGGCAATGAGCTGAGAATTACTTTTACCTCGCATATCTTTACAGTTTTCCGGGTTAAATGTTTTTGAAGCCCCAATCACCCAATTAAAATTACTTTTAAATCGAACCAGTTCTCTCTCGTTTTTTATATCATGAACTCGGTATTCTAACGAACCATCTTTCAGCAAATAATTATTATGATTAAGCATATTCTTTGAAACAAGTTCAGCAACCATCTCTTTTTCTTTTTCAACCATCAAATCTTGAATAACTGCAATTCCTTTGTTTTCCATTTTTTCAACATCGTCTTTGCGGGTTGAATATGGTAAAATATCAGTAAATTCTAGGCCGACTTGTTTTAGCTTTGGGTCTTCATTAATTTTGTTTTTTATGTTTTGAAAACACAAGTTTCTATCAGCCCAATCATCAACACGAGCAACTTCTGGAAGTGTTATGACAAGCCTTCTTTTAAAATTATGGAATTGCATTTTCTTATTTTCACGTTTGAGACAGCCGACACCTACTTGTCCTGCAATCACAGGATAAACTCTATCCCTATAAGATAAATCATCAACTTTAAATGTACGTCTGGAACCATCAAGGAAAAACGTAAAACAAGGTTTGAGCGTCTCCAATTTTTTGGCAAGGGGTGCTAGGTTTACAGGTTTTGTATGCCTAACAGTTTCACCATACTCTTTCCATGTAATCTGCTGATTGTCATCATAATTAAAAGACGGCATGTTAATGCTATCAAAGCTATATTTAAACGTTTTAAAGCTTTTTCCGTTAGTTTCGTGGGCTATTTTTGATAAAATGTTACTACTCATAACTGCAATTCTCCAAAATTAGTTAATAAACACATATTGCCCTATTCACCTTTGTTTTCTATGCGTTGAATTGTTTTGTTTTCAGTAAGTAATTTCATTTGGGCAATTGCAATTGAGTTTAATTTTTGCAAACGTTCATTTTGTGGTATACTCTCTTGAATAAAAAGAGCGTTGAGATTTTCAAGATTGGCAAGACAAACAAGTTGAGCGACGTTTGCATAATCTCGAATGTTTCCTTTGAGTTCAGGATTTTTGTGACGCCAATCTTTGGCTGTAATTCCAAAAAGAGCAACATTGAGCACGTCAGCTTCACTAGCGTAAATACAACCTGCCTGCTTAGGTGAAACTTGAACTGGGATTAAGTTTTCTTTGATTGCATCCGTATGGATTTGATAATTTATTTTTACCAAATTGCGTTTTATATCCCACCCAAGCTGTCTTTGTTCTTCAGCTTTTAGACGTTCAAATTCTTTAATAAGGTAAAGTTTGAAGTGTGGTGATACCCATGAAGCGAATTCGAATGCAATATCTTTATGAGCGTAAGTTCCACCATAACGTCCAGCTTTAGCAGTAATCCCTTTTGAATTTGTTTTTTCCACCCACTGCTTAACTGATAAGACAAAGCGGTTAAGACCTGCTTCATTTCTAATTCCCTCGAATTCGGGGGAATTAAAATCTGGGTTGTAAATTTCTTCCCAGATGCCTAGAAATTCAATAGTATTTTTATTTCTTAGCCATTTTTCAATGAGCGCAGACCCATTATCGATATTTCTTACCATATCCGTTAGGGAGATGTAGTCTTTCTCATCAAGGCTCATAATAGTAATGGAAACGCCATCAACTTCAATTTTTGACATAACTTACCTCAAAATGCTTCATAAGTTAGTCTATACTACAATAAAGTATGATAATAGGCAATCACAACCGATAAATAATTTGTTTTTAGGGTAAATTGGTGAAATTTTGTTTAGATGTAGTTATGTAGGTTTGTTGTAACGCAAAAAATGGTATGAGATTGGTCGATGTAAAAAGAAAATAGATACAGCTTTTATAAACAGGCAGGTACATTGATAGTGCAAACATGCGGTGTCCTATAATGAAATCTAAGCTTCATAAAAAATACGCTAATACCCATTAGAAGCTTGTCGCGCCGTGTAAACCGTAAGTAAAGTGCGCTCACGTTTGGTTTTTGTCCGTCTTTTTTAGTCTTTTATAAGCTTTGGATTGTATAGCGCTATGTGTAGTCAAAATTTTAAGGGAATTTGGTTTGCGTTTTACACCTATTAGTCTGGTTTTTTAGAAAAATAAAAGCATATGATAGGCAGAGCATAGGCTGGGATAGGGGAACAGCTATGTACAAAGGGGGCTTTCATTTAGCAAAAAACTGTGATATAACAATTTATAATAAAAGAGAAAATAGCTTTTAGTGTAGTTGAGGCAAGAGAACTGCCTGGTTGTCACGCTACATATAGAGCATAATTTTTACACAGGAGATGGACGATTAAAATTTTAGATAATGGAGTTAATCTTGGATTTTTTATGTTTTTAGGTTGAAATTTTAGTAATGTAGTTTGAAGTTTTGACTGGCAACGTAATCACGTAATTCAGAAGAAAATTTTCGGCAAATTTTGCCATGAAAAGAAATTCTTATTTTCACAAAAAATAGGTTTTTCTTTCTTTTTTAATCTTTTACCAAGTGAGGATACGCATGAGCAATACTACAACAAGCAAGCAACGTCACGGAGTGGTTACGCCTTCTGATAGCTATTTCTTTTACCCTGTGACCGAGTGACCGAGGAGCAACGAAGAAAAAAGGCAGAAGAAGAGTTGTGGATAAAGAATAATCCCCACACAAGTGTCGCTGAGATGTTTTACCCCAGTATGAGGGAGTCGACTCGCAGATACAACGAGCATAAAGAACTAGAAGAATCCATAGTACGGAATCAACAGGAATATAATTTAGCAAACTTTATAGCGTCAGAGTTGCTATATCCCAGTATGAGAGGAAGTTCTGCCGACGCCGCACAGCAAAATATGTACAATGTTACGGCTCAACCGGTAGTCATGCCAACGCAAATAGAAAAAGATGTTGCTGAGGGACAAGCGCTCGCAAAGTGGGTTTCGGGTTCGTTTAATGGCGGTTTAAACCGTATGGGGGAGGCAATAAATAAGGAAATTCAAACAGTACAGACAATTAGTAATCAATTGCAAAATACTCAATTACAAAGTGAACAATTGGGACATCTAAAACAAAGTGGAGCACTTCATCCAGATTACCAAGAAACAAATCTTGATTTTCATCCATTTTTCGGAAAAGGAACACTACCTCAAGCAGAAAATCAAAAAAAGCCACTTTCTCGTGAAGAAGAGATGGCAAACGTTTCTGAAGTGTTTTATGCTCAACGTCAGCAAAAAGAAGAAGAACAACAGGTTCGTAAATTTGAAGAAGAAAAGCAAAAAATACAAAGTATTCTTAGAGATGGAGAGAGTAGCCACGCGCAAAAGAATCCGGATAGTGTTAATAATGATGCTGCCTATTACTTAACTGGAGAATATTGGAAAGAAAATCCTTTCAGTGAGGAATTTCGACAGGATTTTAAAGACTTTTTCGTTGAACCGGCAACGGCCTTTTCTGCGGGCTTTACATCGACAGATTTTTCTAAAAACATGGGGGTAGGTGTTGTACCAATAAAGGAAAATATGTCGACTTTTGAAAGGGTCTCTTTTGAGTTGGGGCAATTTGTAGGAGATAATGTAGAAAGTATAGCCGTAACGGCGGCAGTTTCGGTAGGAGTTGCATCAGGAGGTATAGCTCCGGCTGCCGCTGTGGCTGTTGGCCTCTTTGCTGACAGTTTTGTGGCCATAAATCAAAAATGGCAAACCATGAACCGTGAAGGCCAAGAAATGACCCCTCAAATATTTATGGATACCATGAGTCAAGAATTATTTTCGACCATTGGAGGTGGGACGGCTAAAAAATTCATTGATAAATTTAAGCCTATAGTTAACAATCTTACCCCACAAGAAATGGGATTACTCATCACAGAAACAATGGAAGTGCTGTCTAGTGGAGCAGCAGCTTTTGGAGGTAGTGTGATTTATGGTGATGAAGAGGCAAGTAATGAAAATTTAGTGGATAGTATAAGCAGCGAAGGAGCGAAGACAAACGCAGATGAAATTGCAAAAAGAAACAGATTAAGAAGTAGATAAAACAACTAGATACTGTGAAAATATATGCACTAGCAATATTTTTCTTTTAGCAGGAGAGAATGATATATCTAGTGCATTGTTTTAACATTTGGTTGCTTTGCTTTTTTTAGTAATAGTGCATAATAGTGTGCAATATTGTAGTTTTTACCAACTCCGTAGCCATTTTCATAAAAACCGGATAACTTGTGTAGAGCTTCAGGTTGGTATTGTTTTCCGGCTAGTTTAAAATAGTAAAGAGCTTTTTCATCATCACGACCTATAGGAGAATCCTTGAGGTAAAGCAAGCCGAGATTATATAGAGAGCTTGAAAAATTTTGCTTTGCAGCTTGCTCCCAGTACGATTTTGCTTTTTTTATATTTTGAACAGGAGGCGGAGAAGAATGGTAAATTGAAGCTAAACTGTTTATGGCATCGTTATCATGTTGTTGAGTTGCTAAGGTATAGTAATGTATTGATTGTTGGATGTCTTTATTGGCATTAAGTCCATATTCATATTTTAACCCCAGATTAAATAGTGCGGCTATGTTCTTACGCTGAGCAGCCATTTCATAGAAATACATTGCTTTTATAGGGTCAAAATACATTTTTTCTTTAGAATCATAAAGAAGAGCTAACCATCCCATAGCTATATCATCATTTGCCGATACCCCTTGCTCGTATAGTTCTTTAGCTTTTGCGAGATTAGCGTCTATACCAAGCCCCTCTTCGTATATTTTCCCAAGCTCCGCGTAGGCTTTGGGGTATTCTGCTTGTACCGCTTTTGCAAGATATGCTCGTGCTTTTTTATAGTCTTGCTCAACTTTTTCACCGTTGGCATAAGCAATTCCTAAAGTATAAAGGGCTTCGGCATTGTTTTCAGTCGCTTGTTGCTCAAGCTCTTCAAGTTCCGCCTTTGTATAGGGAACAATTTCCTTTGGTGGATCGGGAATAATTACCCCCTCAGGAACATGTAAACTCTGTACTTCCTTTCTTTCTTCTTCGGTCAGCATGATTTCTGCCAATTCGTTTGCCGTCATCGTTTGCAACATTTCATCGGTGATTTTGGCAAATTTTTCATTTGAAACAGAATTTTGTGAGGACTCGGATGAGGTGAAGATATATTCCGAAAGCCATACCTTAGCATAAATACCTATGGTGGAAATTAATAAAATACCCGCAAAAGTTTTGAAAAATACTTTCATATCTCACCTTATTATCAAACTTGAAGTTAAGCAAAATAATGACAGTAGAGTCTCTTAAAGTCAAGAATTCAAAAATATATTTGGTTTCTGTGGCCTTATAGTAGTTTTTTATTTTTTGCTTCCTGCCAGAATTGGGGTGGTCTGTATCACGAGGAAAATTATGAGCCAATCAGTTAGTAGGTTTCATTCCCCTTGGGAATTGGGGTGGTCTGTATCTTAATCCTTAAACTGTAGGAAGAGGAACACTATGTTTCAGTCCCCTTGGGAATTGGGGTGGTCTGTATCTGCTTGATGCTCGCTTCAGTGAAGAGAACTTGTTTCAGTCCCCTTGGGAATTGGGGTGGTCTGTATCAAAAGGTTTCGATGTATGGAAACGAGTAAGTAGTTTCAGTCCCCTTGGGGATTGGGGTGGTTTGTATCAGAAGTTCATGTACCAAACCTTTCAGCTTCTGGTTTCATTCCCCTTGGGAATTGGGGTGGTCTGTATCTCAAAACTACTTTTTTTATACATAGTTGTCAATGTTTAGAGAGGGACTACAGAACTTTTTTGTTCAAGTAGTTGTTCAACAAGTGTTTTTTTTCCAAGAATTAATCCTAATTTTGTAAACGTGTTATATGTAAGGAGTAATGTACGAATATTTCCATTAGGTGGTGCGATGTCCTTAATCAATTTTAGGTAGCGGTTCCCTTTACTTTCTTTTGAAACGACTAAGCACATATCTTGTACAGATAGATGTTCAGCCGTTTCTATAAATAGTATTGCATTGAGTGACATTACTTATATTCCAAAAGAGATTTGACCATATTGGCATATTCGACATTTATCTGATTAAAGCATAACTCTTTATGTTTTAAATGCATTATTTTCTTAGGTTTACATGCTTCAATAACAAGCTGATGATTATGTGAAAATAACGGTTTAAAAGTAATTTCAATCCCGTGTCTATCTATAATGTCGATGATGGATTTAGTCACAGCATTTTTAAGTTTTCTGTCATAAGATACGAGTTGACGTGTAATGTCTATTAATTCGAGTAAGGATTTATTAGGGGAATTTACATCATTAAATTGCGTGAGGTAATTAAAATGAGCAATGAAATTACGATGAGTTCTAAAGTCAGAAGCACATGCGGGAACAAAAAAAGTAGATATGAAATTTTGCCATTTATGATCACTGTTACAAATTTTAGGAAGGCCTTTTGTGAAATCTAAAGATGAAAATTCATAACGTACTGATAAGATATCAGAAATAAAATGAAAATCTCTCTCCCATAAAGCTACAAAACCTGCTAAACGGGAAAGTAACTCCAGTAAAAGGTTATGCAGTTTTTTTATGTGCACCAAATGGATTTTATTATCCAACCAATTATATGTTTCTATTTTGTCTACTACACTTTTATATTTTTCCTTTTTAGATATATGTGCAATATTAGAAGCCTCTGAAAACCAGTCGTTTCTCCCTTTTTTCTTTGAGGATGTTGCCCAATTTTTATGGAGTTTTTGCCTTTCTTCCATATGTGATGCAATATTATTTTGTTCTAAAATCCATTCTTCAATTTCAGCACCTTTTATTAGAAACGGACTAAGAGCTTTTTTTAATATATTCTCTGTTGCGTACCGCTTTACTAATTTTAGTTGTGAGAAAAGGACAGGCGTGTGATTATCAGACTGGACATAGGGAGATTTTTCACTACGCAAGGAGTATTGAGGGTCGATATAGGGAGTAATTTCATCTAGGCTAAGTTTTGTTTTGTCGTAAAATTTTTCTGAACTTAGCATACATAAGTGTAGTACTTCTTGAAAAGAAGTCAGCTCTGTATGGAGGTGACGTAAATTGAAATCAGTAAATTTAGCTTCAAATTGCTTTAGTTTAGAAATTTGATTAGAGAGTTCGTTAAGGTGATTCATGTCCAGTAATTTTGCAAAAGTCCACAGGGCAATATGTAAAGAATTTGTATCGCTAATAGTGTGGTGAGGGTGTGGAAAAGAAAGGGCTTGTATGACTTTTTTTATCTCTTCTTGCGAAGTTAATGGAATAGCTGGTTCTTGTTTGCAAGGATTCATTATAAAATGAAAATTTATATTATTTTGTATAAAGGTATCAAAAGCCTTCATGAATAGGTAGTAAAGAAAATTTTGAAAATGTCCTGACTCGGTATCTTCAAGCTTTCCTTCATCTCTTTTTATGTTTTCTTCCTTGACTAGAATAGATTGAATTTCGATTAAAAACTCAATAGGAGTTTGAGATTGGTCAACAGATTGTGCATGAACTTCTATTTGTTGAAAGGCATATTTATGATTTTTGTTACTCACATTATTAATGTTTTTATTTGCCTTTATAACTTCATGTATCGCACCATAAAAGGCTACATTATCTGAAAGGAACGTTTGCATAAATTTGTTTTCATAAACCAAATGTAAAGCATTTTTGTGAGCAATACACTGGTTGGTTTCTCTTGGGTCGTCATGAAAGTATAAAGTTGTATTATAGGGATTGTTTGCTTCATTTTGTATACGTCTACCTTGAGAAAAAACTTTTTTAAAGCTTGGTATAAAGTGTAGAATACGAGGATGTAACACTTGATGTGAAAAAATATGGTGTAAATCTTCTATGTTATAGTATTCTAAAACTAAAGAGCTTTGCAGTTTTTCAAACATTAGAAAAGGAAGTTCTTCCAATTCTATTTTCAGGAGTTCCTTCAAAGGGCTTGAAGTGTAATCAGCACTCGGAACATTATTATTTGTAATGTTGGGATTAATTGCAAATTTCTCATACTTTGTTGGCGTGGATGAGGTTAAAAATTCATTTAGAGCCGTTTGTTTAAAATGTAAGACTTGATTGCGTATACGTTGAATAGAAGTGCGCAGTGCTCCGCAAAAATTTATACTGTCTAAATCATTATTCTTAATGCTACTAAATAATACATTTTGTGCATTGTTGTCTAAATAAAAAAAATCAAATAATTTTTCAACACAACTTGCTAATGAATTGGCATCTAAATTTTTTTGTAGTGATGAAATAAGGACTTTTTTTCCTAAGATATCTTTTTCAAGTAAAGGGTCTACGGCATTTCGCAAATTGTTTGTGGCAAAAGTACAAGCATCAATAAACTTCAATGCAAACACTTCTTGAGCCTTAATGTATTGCAATGTTTGACTATCAGTATTTGACTGTAAATTATAATGTATGAATTTTCCTTGTTGAATTATATATTGTAAGGTTGCATTATAGATTTGGCTTGTAACACGTGTTTTTATGGTGTTTTCTTTAAGGTAGTATTTTATATCATCAAGGCTAAGCCGTTTTGCAGATTTTTTGACAGGGAAATATAAATCTAAGTATTTTCCAACTTCTAGGCTATACTGCTGAACAATGTTATTATGTAAGGCATTTTTTTGGCATAAATAACGACGGTGATTTTTATATGTTTCTTTAATTCCACATTTAAAGTCTTGGTAATTTTTAGGGAAATCTTTTATTTGACGCTTTTCTTGATTGTTTTCATCGAACTTTTCAACTTCATTAAAGTAAATTGTAATGTCTTGAACAAGTTTGGAAAGTTCAAATTGATTTTGCTGTTCTTGAAAATCAAAAGTATTGTTGACAAGGTCATTGGCCCAGTGCTTCAAAGCAATTTTACGAGAGCTATCATTGACAGATGTATCGGAGACAAGAATTTTATTATGGACTATAGACTTGGCAATTTTCTCTTGTTTAGTAGTAATGAAAAATTTAACCCAGTCCTGATAGGGGCTTAGTGCAAGAATAACTTCTTTTGCTTCATTTTTTTGCAGAGCGTGGTGTAGTAATTCTGAAAGCTTGCTTTCGTGTTGATTATTTTGTGAATCAGAATATACCATATTGTCTGTAAATTTAGGATGAAAATATTTTATAATTTCCTCAGGACGCAATCGTTTTATGTACTGAAGAGTTCTATTTTCAAGATTTGTGTCATTTTTGAGAACTGCTTGTAAAAGTTTTCTTAAATTACTTAAATTTTGTCTATGATGAACATATTGTCGTCTTACATAGTCTTTTTTTTCTTGTGATTCTGTAGGAATTACGTTACCCCATGAGCGTGGAATTTCCTTAAGCAGTGTTTTATTTAAAAGACTGAGGGTAAAATTCTGTTCTTTACTACGAAGAAAGCGCATTATAGAATTTTGATCTTTGTGCTGTACTACGTCTATATTTTGATGTTCGATATATCCACATGAATAATCTTTACCGACAGTGACCCTACCTTTTGATACTTCAACCTTAGAAATACGCATGAAAAACCCCCTCATAAAGATATAAGCTAATATATACGACAATCTCTTATACTGTCAAATTTCTATAAAGTCTGAACATTGCAATACGATTGTCCCGGCTTTACAACTGACGTACATTTGCGCTATGCCATAAATAATCAATATATTATTAACACTACTGTTCGGCTAAGCAATCAACTTCAACATGCTACAATTATATAAGTTT
>CAYJPS010000073.1:0-11878 GCA_964372135.1 uncultured Treponemataceae bacterium
ATTATAATGAATTTTTCAAAAAAACACAAGTTTTTTTTTAATTCCTAATTCGTAATTATTTTAAACCACAGATTTTACAGATTACTTTTATTGCAGTAACCATGTCATTCTGTCTATGACAACTGTTGCACTACAGGAATAATATTTTGTTTTCAGGGAGCATTTTAATATACTGATTAACTTCTTTTTTGATTAATTTGCCACTTATTAGTTATTTGTATCCACAGGTTATGCAGATTATCAATATTACGAAAGGTTAATAACTACTAAAGCCTTAAACTCATAATAGTATTTTAGTACCAATTATTCGTATATTGCATAAACTGTAGTACCATCAGGTACATTACGTAATTCATTTTCTAAGTATGTAGTTCCCCCTTCACTAGAGTCTGTGTTCCACTCCTTAAATATGGCACCTTCTCTATAGGGTGCGTTTAAAGTTCCAAAATTTTCAATAGTGCTTGCACCTTTTGTTACAGAAACAACATACGGTGCTTCACTACTTCCATCGCTTAGAGTACATCCCCACACAATAGGTTTAGATTCTTTATTCCAATTATCGTGCCATCCCGGAGAACCTGATGCAGGCTTACTATTATATTCAGAATATATAGTTAAGTTAGTACACATTTCGAAAGCAAAGAAACCAACCTCAATTACTTTTTTAGAAATTATTACACTCTCCAAACTACTACAATGACTAAACACTGCTGGTTCTATACTAATTACACTTTCTGGGATTACTACACTCCTCAAATTACTACATAAATTGAATGCAGAACTTCCGATACTAGTTACTCTATCAGGAATTCTAACACTCAGTAAATTACTGCACTGACTGAATGCAGAGACTTCGATACTGGTTACACTATCAGGTATTATTATGTTCGTTAAACTACTACATCGCTGAAATGCAGCATTTCCTATGATAGTTACACCTGTAGGTATTGTAAAAGTTTCCACCGAAGGAGATTTACTAGCAGGATATTTGATAAGTTCTGTTTTATTTTTGTCATATAGAATACCATCATCAGAGGTAAAATGTGCATTTAAGTCATCCACTTCTATCTCTGTTAAACTATCACATAAATGGAATATATTACTTTCTATGCTTTCCACGTTTGCACCCAATACTATACTCTCTAAGTTATTACAATTAGTGAAAGCGAAATCCCCTATATTGATTACGCTATCAGGGATAACAACACTTGTTATACTATTATTATTCTCGAACGCTCTACTTTCAATACTTATTATAGGATTCCCATCACTATCTTCAGAAGGTATAACCACATCTGTATCAGTTCCATTATAGCCCTTTATTTTCCCGTCAGAAAAAATAAATCCCCCTGGTAGTGTTGAGGTTTCATCTGTTGGCGGCACTCTACCTTTCTCCTCATCGCTTATTAGAAAATAACCGCCTATTTCAACCAAAAAGAGCTCGCATGATGTAAAGAGTAATATAAGTAAACTAAAAATAATAAAAATCTTTTTCATAAATTCCTCTTAATCAACCTTCCACCCTACAGAAAGTATTGGCAATACTGTATGAAAACTTGTGTTATCTATAATGTGTGAGTATATATAATCAATGCCTAGTTCAACAAAGAAATTATCGTTAACAAAGTACTGACCTGCTAAACCGCCGGTAAAAGCAATGGCTGCAGCATCTTGCATGGAATTTTCAGTTGTATTTTCATTAAAATTAAGTAAAAAGTTTAACCCTGCCCCAATATGAGCTGCAAGTACAAATTTTTCACCTATTGGCTTATGATATAGGGCATTTATTGTTACTGGAACTAAAAATCCCCTAAAGTCTAAATTTCCTGTACTAAAAATATTATAAAGCACAAAAGATGAAACTTCAACACCAAAAGCCCCTATTGTTGGCGATACAAGCGTAGCATAACTAAGCTTTGCCCGTCCAGAAATATTTTTAGAAGGAAAAATAACATGATCAAACAATGTATTTTCAATAGGTGGAATAAGAGCATAGGTATACCCTGCACTAAGGTTTAGGTACAAATCAAGTTGATGCCTTACACGCAATATTCCTATTTCCAGATTATTTTCTTCTGTAAGCCCGCCACCCTGTTCAACAAATATCGTATAATGACCGTTAGCAAGATGTTTTGTGTTAAACTCAATTTGTATCATGCCATTTTCATCATAGCCAATAACTGAACCATACGTAACTCTTATCCCATCTGAATTTACTAAAACAATTGTGGCTTGTTCAGGAATATTTTGAGAACGTATGTAAATAGTTGCATATTCAGAGGCTTCAGTTTGTATTATCAAATCTACTACTTCTGGAGTAATAGCGGTATCTTTACTCTTCGGCTTTGCTTTATTACCTAAACTCCAACCGACAGAAAGTGTTGGAAGAACAGTATGAAAACTATTGGAATCTAAAAAGTATGAATACATATAATCAGCACCAAGTTCAACAAAAAAACTATCGTTAAAGAAATACTGGCCTGCGATACCACCATTTGCAGCAATACCTGCAGCATTTGGTATAGCCGTTGACGCATTCCATTCCATAAAGCCATTTAAAAAACTTACACCTACTCCAAGGTGTGTTGCAAGCACAAAATTTTCACCCAATGGTTTATGATACACTGCGTTAATAGTTACAGGAAATATAAAACCTGTTACATCTCTATACGTTGAAATAAAATTATTATTTAGAACAGATGCAGAAAGTTCAAATCCAAAAGAACCGGCAGTCGATGAAACAAAGGGAACATAGCTTACTTTCGCCCGTAACGTAATATTTTTAGAAGGAAAATTATAATCGCTAAACAAGGTGTTTTCAAATGGTGGAAAAACGGCATATGAATAGCCTAGACTAATATTCGTATAGGTAGGGCTATAACGATCAACACTCAAAAGGCTTTCTGTAGAAAGATTTTCACTCGTTAGCCCACTTGGGTCTTGAATAATAAGCTCATAATCACCGGTGTCAAGTGTTTCTGTTTCAAACTCTATTTGCATCATGCCGTTTTCATCATAGCCGATAAAGTTTCCAGGCAGTATTACATCACCCTCACTATTTTGAAGAAAAAATATTGCATCGTCTGCTACATCTTGAGGGGTAAGGGCAATGACAACATTTTCATTCTCTTCTCCTTCTGTTTTTAATTCCAATTCTTTTGGAAAAATATCGTTAACAATTGGCTGTAATGCTCTTTCGATAGTAACATAGTACCATTCAGTTGTTTGCTCAGCTCGTCCAAAAACATTGTAAACAGTTACATTATAGCGATAATCACCTGATCCAAGTGTAAGCTCAAGAGCATTTGTGGTAACTTCATAGGTATCGTATACAGTCCACTCGCCCAGTATATTTTTTTCGAGCACTATTTCATAATGCATGGCATAATCAACATTTTCCCATTCAATGAATTGTACAAACTGTTCGCTTGGCTGTTGGGCAAAGACAGAGTGGATAAAAATACTGCACAGCACCAACACAAAAAGCAGGCAAAAGGACTTTTTAAAAACCATATTGCCCTCTTTGAGTTTTGTCTTGCGGAACAATCTGTGTGCCTATATCAATGGTAAAACTATTCGTTGCAATCATTCCCCGTTGAACGGTATTATTTGGCAAATTTTTGCGAGCTTCAACTGCCCATGTAAATACTCCACGGTCTAAGAGTGATATATTTTCAAAACGCACGGTGTTTTCATCTAAAAGTATTTTTTCCCATAGAACATTTTGATTTTGGTCGTATAGTATAAAATGATATTCATCGGCATTGTCAACTTTAGTCCATGAAAAATCAATAAAGCCTTTGAGTATATCGCTATTCTGTAAAATTGCAAATTGATTCGGTACCATATTTGAAACACTTGGAAGCGAAGCAAGTGGAAGTACCGTAATTATTCTCGGTTGTATAGCACTTATGTTAATGTCGTCCGCTGTGCGCGCTAATACAGTCCAATAATATGTTCCTTCGTTTAATGGATCAAGTTGTATCATTTCTGCAGGATTTGGTACACGCATAACAACATCACTTACTGGAATGCCAATACCGTTTTGTATATCAGTTAAAGTCAAACCATGATTTGTTTTACTGAGCACAAACTCAGAGCTTACAATCTCTTCAGAAGATGACCAACCAACACTTTGTGGCTCTACAAGTGCAGAAATAGCATCAATTTGTACCGATTCAGAAAGACCTGTAAGTTCTACAGGCTTAATTGCGTCAATACTGAATGTACGCACAGCAACATTACTTTCTTGCACACGATTTGACGGTGTGTTGTAAGAAAATGCTTGTACCTGCCATTCGTATTGTCCGTCTTGATAATCAGACATATCAACTTGTATTTCCGTTCTGGTAAGTTCTGTTCGTTCAAATACAGGCCTTGCTTTGTTTGAGCTTGAATACAGTGCAAAATTATAATAATCTGCATGTTCTGCTCTTTGCCACGCAAATGTTTGTCTATATTGACCATGAGTTTTTAATGTTGTGTTCGACCTTGGACTTGTCGCTAAAACATTCCCTAGTGTAAAGTCGACAAAAAAGTGTTTTGCTTCTGTGGCATATTCTGTTTCACTGTCTTCTTCTTTAGAAAGCGTTCGCCAATACCATTCACCTGCAGGAATAGTCAAATCTGTTAAAAATCCTTGCGCTGTTGAAGTATCTAGTTCTTCTTCAAGTAATACGGTGCTAAACGTAGCATCTTGAGAAACTTGCAACATTGTTTTAAACGGCACATTGTTTTCCCAAACAAATTGAGCTTCTTGTATTGTTTCTTCGGTAAACACTTCTGCGTTTTTAGGAGAAATAGTTTCATACACTAAGTCCCCACTAATTGCATAAAAAGCATTCGCAAAACCGGTTGGCGACACGCTTCCTTCTGCATCAGTTTTTGAAACGCTCCAATACCAAATACCATCTGTAAAGTTATTTGTATAATTGTCAAGAGCAAAGAATGTGTCGGTGGTTTGCTCTGTAAGTATAGGTTCAGAAAGATCAGCGTATTTACTTATGCTAATTGTATACAATACAGCTTCTCTATCATGTTTCCATACAAATTGTGGCGATTCTGCATTTTGCGTGTCAATAAATCCGAATGCCACAGGGGCAAGTTGTATTGCAGGTAAAAGTTCAGCGTGTTGTACTATGCTAAAGGACTGTACGTTTGGCACATCCTTTTGTACTTCATCGCTTAGTATATGCCTAGGAGAATACCTTGGGGTAACACGCCAATACCATGTGCCTTCACTGAGAGTGTGAATAATGCTTGAGCTTAGACGAGTTGTTTGAATTACTGAAGGATTTTGCATATCTTCGTTATCTGCAATTTCAAAAATCCATTCTAATACATTCTCATCTTCTGACCAAACAAAGCGAATAGAAGGTGTTTTTGTACGATACACATACTCTTCTCCCTCTCTAGGGGCAATTTGTTGTGCATTGCGCGTTTCTAATACAGTCACTTTACCAGTAAACTGGGATTCGCTTTCTTCGGATAAAAAACGCCAATGCCATGCACCTGTTTCGAGTGGAATCGCTGCATCTGTGATTTCTTCAAAAGTATATTCGTCTGCAATGTCATAAAAATCTTTATAATCAGAAATTTCAAGCGTGCTAGGAGGTATTTCTTCTTCTTGTACTTCCCAAACAAATGGAACAGTGAGCGTTTCGTTCACATTTTTTATGTATGTTACCTGTGCAGCTGGCGACAAAAGCGTGAGGGGAGACACTGCTACATTATCCTCTATAGGATCTAAAAGAAATGTATTACCTACCTCAATAGTATTTTGCACTTGCTCACCGCCATTAGTAGAAACAAAATGTGCATCACCTTCTCTAAGTTGTAAAACTACAGAGCTATTATCAAATGATGTAGTCCCGTTTTCTTGTTCAGTTTGTGAACTAGCACTTAACACGGCGCCCGTTGCAAGATCTACTTCGGTTTCACCTGCAGTAAATCGAACACCATCCTGTGAATCACTAGCACTGACAGATATGTCCCCACCAGAGAAATTGATAAGAACACCTTCTTCATCATAAAACACTTGCGTTAAAGTTTGCCCAAATAAGTCTATAGAAGTACCATCTATAAACGTTATAGTTGCTTCAGAAAGCTCTGCAGTACGCACAAGATCCCCATTATAAATAGGTGTATGTTGCTTTACTCTGTCCCACGCGAGGCGTTCAGTCATTTTTCGCTGAGCTACTTTATACTTATACACTATAGTTCCAATAGGCTCTTCATCTAGTTTTTCAAATGACGCATTTACGGCATTATAATATGCTCGGGCAGAAAAAAAAGCTCCCGTAAGGCAAATAAGTACAATAGCTACATTAAGTATCTTAATTATTCTTCGCGTGCTTATGGTAAAAACAATCGGTTCATTTTTATTTTTTTTCGATATGTCCGTCTCTATTTTTTTACTGTTTTTTGCTATATCTTCACGTATATTCGCTGCCAGTACTTCTAATATGTCTGTTTCACTATCGCTATATACAGTATTTTGAAATTGTGACTTTTCTGTATAGGACGTACCATTGCTGGCGGCAGTTGTATTAGAAGCGAATTCAGAGAACGACTTGGGCATATCTTTTTTCTCAACCGCATTAGAATCGTTCTTGCGTACATTACTACGTCTAAGAGACTCTATTCGTTTTTCCTTCCAACTACTATGTGAGAAAAAATATTTATCATGTATTTGTTCAGTATCCTGTTTTTCTTTCATATTGAACTAATTCTCAGCTACTTTATATTTTTTTTCTTCTTCATCAGGATTTATATTTGATAAATCAGGCTTTGGAATTCCCAATAAATCCCGTACTTCATCAAGCGTTTTAGGGCCTTGCAAACCACAAAGAGGGATGGAATTTTCACGAGGCATGTTTACAACAGCATAGATTTTTACAGGTTTTTCCTTTCCCTTAACTGAAACAGCTGGCATTTCTTCAACAATAATATGTTCTTTAACTAATTGATAAGTGTTTTCGGTAATAAGAATGTCTGCTCCAAATGGTTTTGTGAGTGTTTCGGTACGAGAAGCAAAGTTTACCGCGTCCCCTATAACGGTATACTCCATGCGCTCATTTGACCCCATCTGTCCTGCTACAACAGAACCTGTATTAAGACCGCAACCTATTTTTATTATTGGCTTTTTGTCCCCTCCACGTCCTATATTAAATTCTTTTAACGCGGCTCTCATCATAAGGCTAGCTTTGATACCGTTTAAGGCATCTAGTTTCGCACTTCCTGCGCTTGATGAAGCACCCCAAACGGCCATAACAGCGTCGCCTATAAATTTATCTACTGTCCCATTAGTTTTAATAACGCAATCTACCATTTTTGTCATGTATTCATTTAAGAACTCAATAACTTCATTCGGTTCCAGTTTTTCAGAAATAGCGGTAAAAGATCTAATATCAGAAAAGAAAATCGTGGCCTCTTTAGTTTCGCCTCCAAGCTCTAAGTCTCCACTCATGGCTTTTAGTGCTATGTCCATGTTTACAAATCTACCAAATGTTGCAAGGCCCTTACACATATCAGAAAACTTAGTGGTTAAAAAGCCAACCTCATCCCTGTTTTTCGGTAAAAGCGTAAGAGAAAAGTTACCTTTTTCAATTTCTTCAGATGCTTTTGAAAGTATTTTTATTGGCCTAGTCATTGAACGAGCAAAAAACCAAATAAACACAATAGCCAAAAATAATACTGCACTCCCAAGCATAATGTTTTGATAAAAAATTGCATTTACACTTTCAAATACAATTTCCGTTTCAACAAGTGTACAAATCCCAATATCTGCTATACCAAGCTTTGTGTATGCACCAAAGTATTCTGTTCCTTCGCTATCGGTAAAAATTACTTGACGGTTTTCATCATTATTATCTCGCATCATTGCAACTAATGGAAAATCACTCATATTTCTTTCACTAGACATCATGTCAACATCAGGGTGTATAAGTATACTGTCTGAATCGTTAATCATAAATGAAAGATTGGCAGTTCCACCAGAAAATGCATTGCTCAAATTTTCAACCGAAACAACAACCAAAAGGCTCGATTGCATATCTCCTACTGACCAAGGAAAAAGCAAAGCTATTGATGGAATATCAAAGTATACTGTTGTATTTTTTGCTATAACCTCGCCATTTGCGCTACGTTCAATATCTCCCTGTAATCCTGCATACATAGATTGAATAGCATTTTTTGAAATTTCATTCTTAGTTATAAAAGTGTCATTAATTAGTTCTGTTTCTGAGGGTACTGTAACAAGCATCATATTTTCATTACGTTCAAAAAAGAAATCTAAATATGAATCACGTTCTTCTATATTTCTATCCGTACCAGCAAGCGAATTCATCAGTATAAAGGCATTGTTTTGAGTAAAGAGCAGTTCGTTTTTTGCAACATCGGTAGCTTGAGCATTTATGGTATGATTATTTGTTTCTGCGGTTAATTGAACTTCTGAGCGTATGAGCATTGAAACCAATATAGTAACCGTTCCGAGCGACAATACAACTAAAGTGGTTATAATTAGAATCAATTTTAGTGCTATTGGATAACGCACTTTTTTTACTTCTCTTAATTTCAATTTTTCCTCACTTTTTTTGGACAAACTTCTATTAATGTATCGGCAGAAATAGTGAATTTTCGCACCCCTCCACTACATAAAAAAGTATATTGTACTAACATTGTAGCGAAAATGACAGATTTTTACAAGTTGTATGCAATAATACTTTTTTTCAAATCCGCTGGAATTTCGCAGATAAAATAGATTACTACAATATAAAAAGAGACAGAGTAATGTTAGAGAAAAGGTAATATATACCGTTACTAGCAATGTGTAAGCATAAAAGCGTTAAGAGGGGTCTGGGGAATGAATTAAGTAAAAAATCAAGCCTGGAATTAAATTAACAATACTACCGTTTTCATAAAGCTAACAGTAACATTATTAATTATTACCTATTAATTATTAATTGCCAAAAACTTCCTTCCGCCAAGCACTCGGGTTTCCAGGTCCTACCCATTTATTTAGTGCGAAAGAGTTAGACAAACTCGCGCTAATAAACTTCTTTGCTAAATGCACGGCTTCTTTTACAGAAAGACCTTTGGCTAAGCCTGAAGTTATGGCAGCAGCAGTTGTACACCCTGCCCCATGTGTCCATTCAGTATCAAGCAAGGGGGCTTCAACTCGCTGCATTGTGTTTCCATCAAAGAAAATGTCTATGGAAGTTGAAAGACCTTCAAGTTTTGCTACCTTTGAGCCACCCTTAATAAATACATTTTTTGCACCCTTAGAGTGAATAATCTTTGCAGCTTCCTCCATTTCTACGAGTGTTTTAGGAGAAGGCATTCCTGCAATTTGACCTGCTTCAAAAAGGTTTGGAGTAGTAACTTCACAAAGAGGAAGAAGCTTACTAATTACAGCTTCATTTAAGCCAGGATTCAATGCTTCATCGGCACCCTTACACACCATTACTGGATCAAGTACATATTTTTTTACGTTATAATCTGTTATAAATTCTCTTGAAAGTTCAACGGCATAATCTGTTCCAAGCATACCTGTTTTACAAGCATCTACACCAACACCCTTAAAAATAGTTTTAAGTTGTTCTCTTAAAGTATTTTCATCAATAGGGAAAACGCCGTGTCCCCAATTATTATCTGGATCCATTGTAGCAATAAGCGTAACTGCAGTCATTCCATATAAACCATATTCTTGAAATGTTTTTAAATCGGCTTCTAAACCTGCACCACCCGATGCATCTGAGCCAGCAATTGTTGCAACTTTTATCATCATTATTCCTCATAAAAATATATAATACTACAATAGTACATGAGAATAAAAAAATAATCAAGTTACGTTGAATCTAGCCAATCATATCTAAAAAGTACTTATGTACACTTGTGTCTTTTGTTACTTCTGGATGAAAAGCGGTTACAAGCTGGCTCCCTTGCCGCCCTGCAACAAATTTATCATTTACAACAGAAAGTATTTCTACATCGCTTCCTGCATGCACAATATAAGGAGCACGAATAAAAGGCATTTCAATGGGCATATTTGCAAAAGTATTTGTAGTATTAAAACTTCCAAGTTGCCGCCCATACGCGTTTCTCTTTACTTCAATATCCATGGTACCAAAATGAACGGTTTCATCATCGTGAAGTTTGTTTGCAAGTAAAATCATACCAGCACAGGTACCAAACACAGGAAGGCCGTTTTCAATTAAATTTTTCAGTGGATTAAAAAGCTCAAGTTCATGGAGGAGTTTTCCCATTACGGTACTCTCCCCTCCAGGAAGAATGAGACCATCAAACTTTTTATCGAGGTCACTTAATTTTCTAATTTCAAAGGAGTCAACTTTTAAAGTATTGAGCATGTCTACATGCTCAATAAAAGCGCCTTGAACGGCGAGAACTGCGCAGGTCATTATTTTCCGCGCTCTGCCATTAAAAGTTGAATTTCATCGGCATTAATTCCAACCATGGCTTCGCCAAGATTTTCTGAAATTTCTGCTAATATTTTAGAATCATTAAAGTTTGTAACAGCTTTTACAATCGCATTCGCTCTTTTTTGTGGGTTTCCACTCTTAAAAATACCTGACCCAACAAATACACCTTCTGCTCCAAGTTGCATCATAAGGGCTGCATCTGCAGGAGTTGCTACACCACCTGCTGCAAAGTTTACAACAGGAAGTTTTCCATTTTCGTGAACGTACATTACAAGTTCGTATGGAACTTGAAGTTCTTTTGCAGTATTGTAAAGTTCATCTTTTGAAAGTGCTGTAATTTTTCTAATTTCTCGCTGCATCATTCTCATGTGTGTTACCGCTTGTACAACGTCTCCAGTTCCAGGCTCTCCTTTTGTTCTAATCATTGCAGCGCCTTCATTTATACGGCGTAAAGCTTCGCCTAAATCTTTTGCACCACAAACAAAGGGAACATCAAAATCTGCTTTATTGATGTGATAAATTTCATCTGCTGGAGTTAATACTTCACTTTCATCAATATAGTCAATTTCAAGAGCTTGCAAAATTTGCGCTTCAACAAAGTGGCCAATACGGCATTTTGCCATAATTGGAATAGTCACCGCTTTTTGAATTTCTTTTATAAGTTTTGGGTCACTCATTCTAGAAACCCCGCCGGCTGCTCGAATATCAGCAGGAATTCTCTCTAATGCCATAACGGCGCATGCGCCCGCATCTTGGGCTATCTTTGCTTGCTCAGCGTTCATAACGTCCATAATAACGCCACCTTTAAGCATTTGAGCAAGCTGTTTATTTAATTCAAATCTTTTTGTATCCATTGTTTTATCCTTTTCAACATGTACACTACAGTATACTAAAATTATTTTACTGTTATTATTCTAAAATAAAAGATACCATATAGGTGTAACATATTTTACACTATGGATCTTTTTTCTTAAAATATTTGTATTTTTTTTACAAAATATGCCCTATCCATAAAAAGAAAAGAGCATTTATTTTACTCTTAAAAAAGAACACTCATCTATACGATAAGTGCTCTCCAAGTATTTTTTATAATTCAAATTTTGCAAGTCTTTCACAAGCTTTTTCAATTGATTCTCGGTGACCAAAAGAACTAAAACGAATAAAACTTTCACCAGCTGGGCCAAATCCCACACCAGGGGTTGTAACAATATGGCATTGATTTAGTATTTCATCAAACACTTCCCAGCTTTTTTTCCCAGGAAATTGTACCCATAAATATGGAGAGTTACCATCTCCAAATATTTTAATGCCTAAATTTTGAAAGTTTGGTTTTAAAAGAGCTTCTTTAATGAGACGCACATTTTCTAAATAATAGTCTACTAAACCTTTCATTTCTTTTAAGCCTTCATCATCAAGAGAAGCAAGACCACCTGCTTGTG
>CAYJPS010000074.1:0-11799 GCA_964372135.1 uncultured Treponemataceae bacterium
ACCTTCGCCAAGATTTTTTGAACAGGGTGAGGGGAGAAGTAGATGCATTCCTTAAGTGCATTAAGGTAGCTACGAATGACAAAGGTGTAATAGGCAGGTAACTTATGAAAAGAGTATTTATCGTTTGTATTACACTTTGTATATGTAAATTTACACTAATATCTCAAAATCAAATTCCTATACAAGTGTATGATGCCTTAATGCTTTATAAGAGTAACGAGGATTTAATTAAAGAAGAAAAAGCCTATGATGTTATATATGATTTATTGCTTTATGGGGTGAACACTCATAATGGGGATGATTTTAATAATACTCCTCTTATGTATGCAATAGAATTTAATTATATTGAATTAGTTAAAGCGCTACTAGATCAAAATGTAAATATTAATGCAGTAAATTCAAAACTGGGAACAGCATTAATGGCAGCATCACATTTCGGTAGAAATGAAATAGTTGAGCTTTTGCTGCAGAAAAATTCTCAATTGAATATGCAAAATGAAAATGGTATAACCGCTTTAATGTTTGCAACATATGGCGGCTATACAAGTATAGCAAAAATGCTTATCGAATCTGGTGCAAATATACACATAACTTCAAATGATGGATATACAGGATTATTATTGGCAGCTCAATATGGACACATAGAAATATTAGATGCATTATTAGATGCAGGTGCAGATATTGAATCAAAACAAACACAAGGACTTACATCCTTACATCTATCTTCACGAAACAACCATATAGAAATAGTTTCTGCATTAATCACTAGAGGTTGTAACATTAATCAGCAATCCTATGAGGGTGTAACTTCCTTATCCTTTGCAGCATATGCGGGTCACATGGGAATTGTTAACCAACTATTGAAAAACGGTGCTAATCCAAACATATCTGATTCTAATAGAAGGACCTCATTAATGCTTGCTTCAATTAAAGGGTATGTAGATATTGTTAATTCTTTGTTAGATTACGGTGCAAACATAAACGCACAAGAAGAAAGAGAAATGACATCACTAATGTTTGCTGCGCAGTTTGGTCATGTACACACAATTGAAATGCTTATTTCTCTGGGAGCTAATGTAGAATTAAAACAAGAAGCCGGCCTTTCTGCTTTAGCAATAGCCATGTTAGATAACCAAATTAATGCTTTTAACGTACTTATTGAAAAAGGTTCAAATGTTAATGTAACTATAGAAAAAGGAACATCTCTTTTAATGCTCGCTGCGCATTTTGGATTAGACCAGTATATAAAAGTACTTCTTGAAAAAAATGTTATTGTGGATGCAAAAAATGTTGACGGTGACACTGCATTATTAATTGCAGCTGAAGAGGGAAATACATCCTCTCTAAAATTGCTACTGGAAGCTGGTGCAGATATAAATGCGCAGGATAGTTATGGTTGGACAGCACTTATGAATGCTGCGCATCATGAAAAAGAAAGCACATTATTATACTTGATTGAAAAGAAGGCAGATCTAGATATACAAAATAAAAAGGGCTGGACAGCATTAATGTATGCTGCACAAAGTAACAATGTAAACAGTACAAATATGTTATTAAATGCAAACGCTGATAAATCACTAAGAACAAATTTAGGCTCAGATATTGTTATTATAGCAGCAAACAATAATAGTATAGATGTATTAGAAATATTATTATCTATTGGTATGGATGTAGATAGCAAGGAAGGAATTAACAAAACATCGATAATGTACGCTTCAGAAAAAGGACATACAGAAGTACTTAGAATGCTTATAAATGCTGGTGCAAATGTTCAATTGCAAACAACAGGCGGTTGGACAGCGTTGATTTTTGCTACATACTATCAAAATGAAGAATGTGTTGAGATATTGTTGGAAGCCGGTGCTAATACTGAAGCTAAAAATGCTGAAGGGCGCACACCTCTGTTATTAGCTGTACAAGCCGATAATGTAAGAATTGTAAATATGCTACTAGCTTCAAAAGCAGATTTGTATGCAGAAGATAATGGCGGTGATAATGCTTTACTAAAAGCGTCAAGGAACAACAGCGAGAATGTGGTAAAAAAACTACTTGGCGCTGGAATAAATGTCAATTTTGCAAATTCATCAGGAAAAACAGCTTTAATGGTTGCAGCAGAAAAAGGACATAATAAGATAGTTCATTTGCTTTTAAATGAAGGTTCAAATATTGAATCTGCAACAGATAAGGGGTGGACGCCTTTAATTTTTGCAGTATTCTATAACAATTTTGAAGGGGTTAAAATCTTATTAGAAGCAGGAGCGAAGATTGAAGCTAAAAATAACAAGGATTGGACACCTTTTTTATTTTCGGCACAAACTGGAAATATAGAAATAGCACAATTTTTAGCTCTTGCTGATGCAAACATTCATAAAAAAACTGAACTTGGTTCAAATGCACTAATTATTGCAGCAAATCATAATAATGTAGAGTTTTTAGATTATTTATTAAAACAAGGATTTGATGTTAATAGTAAGAACAATACAGGTAATACTGCTTTAATTTCTGCTTCAAAAGAAGGTTTTGTAGAATCTGTAAGACTTCTTATTGAAGCTGGCGCAAACATTGAAGAACAGAATGATAGTGGCTGGACTCCATTGATGAATGCTGTTTATTATGAAAAAGCGGCTGTAGTAAAAGAGCTACTTAATAATGGTGCCAATATTGAGGTTTTTGAAGAAAATGGGTGGACTGCATTAATGTTAGCAGCACAAAATGGTAACATGGAAATTTCATCTATTCTCATAAATGAAGGTGCAAATATATATGCTCAAAATAGTTTTGGTATAAACTCTGTTATTGTCTCAGCTCATCACAATAATTCCTCATTGCTTGAGGTTTTAATATCGCTTGGGATGGATATAAATCATGCTGATGGTAATAATAAAACACCTTTAATGTATGCAGCTCAAAAAAACCATATTGAAGCAGTAAAGATATTACTAGAAGCTGGGGCAAATATTGATGATCAGGATAATAATGGTTATACTGCTTTAATGTCTGCAACGTATTTTGAAAAAGTAGCTGCTGTACAACTTCTAATAGCAGAAGGAGCAAATCTTGATATAGTAAATGAGTATGGAAATACAGCATTAACTTTGGCAAAGGAGCGTAATTATCCAGCAATCGAACATATGTTGCAACTTGCTGCTGATGAGCAAAGTGGTTCTGATGTAGGAAAGTCTAATGATGAAAATGCCAGTGGCGAAAATCAAAGCATAAGGGATATAGCTAATTTTACTGAAGGTGCAGGCGTAAATACTAATGGAGAGCTTACATTTGGGATAATAGCTGAAACAGCAGTTGACCATTTTATAATAACAATTGCTAGTGGAAGTTTTGTTTCTAGAAATGAAATGCACACTATGTCAATTGATGATAATTACGATGATTATATTCATATACAATACAATGGGGCACAGTTTTTATATCCGACTTGGACGAGTGACACTGAAATGTACTTTTCTATAGGTGACGCAGAACTTGGCGAAATTACTATTACTATTCCTGATGTTTATTTTGCAGAGAAGCCTAGTAAGTTTTTTGTTGATGCAAGCACATCGCTGTATATTGAATTACCAGGTACAGAGATGGTAAATACATTTGAAATAACATTAAATGATGGAAGTTTTGTAGATGCAGAAATTATGAAAACAATAAATTCTTCGGTGTTATATGACATGAACACCTGGGCGGCACCTTTAGAAAGAAAGTCTGACACTACGGCTATATTGAAAATATTTGAAAGTGTAAATGCACGTAAAATTGTGCTGCCAAGAAGTTTGGTAAAAGGTAGTACAGGTTTTACTGTTGTAGCAACAAAAACATTATAGAATAATTCAATTTCATTGCAGGTAATACATACGTTGCCTGTATTTTTTTATTGAAAAATGCAGAATATATTGTATAATATGGTTATACAATGACATAATGGAGCATATATGAAAAGTCAAAAAATGTTTTTTTCACCCTGGATTACTTGTGACATAAACTTATGGAAGTCATTATATGCAGATAGTCTTCCCAGGCTGTACAAAAAAAATAAGATAATTTTGCATCAAAATTCGGAATGTGAGGGCATCTATATTGTAGTCAGTGGTCGAATACGTGTTACTGTACTAGAACCTCAGGGGAATGAAATACAGTTATGCATCGCAGAAAAAGGTTCTATATGCTGCGGAGCAAGTGCAATACTTAGATTGCCCAATCTCTATACTTGTATAGCCTTAACAGACTGTCAGTGTTATTTTATACCACTAAACCTATTGTTAAAACAGCTAAAAGTAAATCCATCACTTAACATGAATTTTATGGAATATTTGGCTCGCAAAAATGCAGTATTAACTCAAAAGGTTACAGAGTTATCTTTTATGCAGTCATCACAAAGAATCGCGAGTCTTTTAATTGCTCTCTGTAATCAATATGGTAAAGAAGAGCAAAGAGGCACAAAAATTAGCATAAAATTTACCCATCAAGATGTTGCTGGAATGGTAAATACTAGCAGGGTTACTGTTAGCAATGTTATTAATTATTTTATAAAGAAAGACATTGTTGAAAAAGTTGACGGTCACTTCATTATTAAAGATATTGATAAGTTATTTTATTATATTGATACAGAATTGCACCTGCCATAACAAATAAAAAAGCAGGCAAAGTTCATTACCTGCTTTAACGAGTAACACAAAAAATTATCTTGATACGAGAACTTTCCCGCCTCTAATTACTTTTTTAATGTTGTTGATATTTTGCAAACATGCGATATTGTCAACTGGATTTCCATCAACAATAATTATATCTGCTTGCTTACCCACTACGAGCGAACCTATATCATTTTGCTTTAAACCTTCAGCGGCTCCACTAGTCGCTGTTTTAATGGCTTGCATTGGAGTTAAACCGTTTTGTGTGTACATTTCTAACTCTTCTGCTTGTTCTCCGTGATAGTTAAACGGTGTACCTGCATCAGTTCCACAAATTATTTTAACACCAGCTTTGATGGCTTTCTTTAGGTTAGCATAATGCACTGTAGCAAAATCTTTTACTTTTTCAATTACATACGGAGGTACTCCACCTTCAGCTCCGTACTTAATTGTCCTAAATGCACATAGCGTTGGGACTAAGTAGGCGCCATGTTTAAGCATAAGTTTTATACCCTCATCATCTAAATATGTACCGTGTTCGATTGTGCGTACACCAGCTCTAATTGCATTTTTTATACCATCTTGGCCTATACAATGTGCCGCAGTAATTTTTCCCCTTTTTTCAGCTTCTTCTACTGCTGCCCTCATTTCATCTTCATTTAATTGAGCAACTGTTCCTGGTCCTGCAGAATTTCCGCCTCCTGTAGCCATAAGTTTAATACAATCACAATCATATTTTAGTCTTTTACGTGCAATCTTTCTTACTTCATCAACTCCATCGCAGATTTCACCAATTGAGTCGAGTTGGACATCACCAGGGTATAAATCACCGTGACCACCTGTCATTGTTAAACATTTTCCGCTTGAAAGTACCCGTGGTCCAATAACGTACCCAAGGTTAATGGCTTTTTTTAGTCCAATATCTACTTCAGATTTATCGCCTAGAGTGCGGATTGTAGTAAATCCAGCTTCTAAACATTTTCGCGCACAATGCTCTGCTCTATATGCAGTAAAAGATGCGGTATCCATTAGGAAGTTTGTCATATTACTTGGGTCGCCATACATTGTTAAATGGACATGACAATCAATAAGTCCTGGCATAACAGTGTTAGTGCCTGAATCAATAAGTTCAAACTCATCAACGCTGTATTCATCAACAATTTTTTTGTCATAACTACCAGAGTACTGGATTATGTCGTTAGTATAAACTACTAGAGCGTTTTCGATGACGGTATCCGATATTCCATCAATTAAATACTTACATGTTATTATTGTATTCACTTTAGCTTTCCTTATTATTTATAAGTTTCATTCTTATAAGCGTTTACAAGAAGAGCTTGTAAACGCTTATGTATTCTAGAAAGGTCCGTATCCTGTCATTTGAGCGTAAAGTAAGAAAACAATCGCTGCTCCCGACCACATTAAAATAAGAGGCATAATAAACTTAACCCATTTTTGAAAAGGTATTTTCGCAAACCCAATACAAGCCATAAGTATCCCAGATGTAGGGTATAATATGTTTGTAATACCATCACCCATAACAGTTGCAAATACAAATGTTTGTCGAGTTACGTCTAGTAAGTCTGCTAAAGGTGTAAGAATAGGCATTGTTATTAATGTTTTACCACTTCCTGACCCAACAATAAAGTTGAAAAGTGATTGCATAATAAAAACACCAACAACAGTAATGGACTCAGGTAAAAATCGTAAAAGAGCAACAAGCCCATATACAATTGTGTCAATAATTGCACCAGCTTCTATGATAACTAAAATACCTCGTGCTAGACCTACTACTAGAGCAGCTCCCATAACATTTACGCAACCTTTTACAAATACTGTACAAACGGTGTTCGGACTTACACGGCCAATTATCGCAGCAAGGAATCCCATTCCTAAAAAAACACCGCCAATTTCGCTCATAAACCAACCTAGCTTTAATACACCGTACATAATTATAGCAAGACCAATAACAAACACTAGTGCTACTAATGCATGCTTTGTTTCAAATTTTATATCTTCTTCATCGGCTTGTGATTCTTTGAAAAGCTTTGATTCTTGGTATACTAAACTGCGTGTAGGATCTGCTTTAATCATTTTTGCATATCGAATAACATAGATTACCCCAATAGCAAAGAATACCACTTGAGCTGCTAGCCGTAGACCCATACCTGAATATGGGGGAAGTTCAGCAATTTGATGCGCTATTCCAACAGTAAAGGGGTTTGTTAATGAAGTAGCAAACCCAGCACATGCACCGATAAGCACAACGCCTGCTGCCGTTAAAGTATCAAAGCCTAATGCAAGCATTAGTGGCATAATAGCAGGTAAAAACACGAGTGATAATTCTAATGCTCCAACTAAACTAACAATAATAGTAAATACAATCATTAGTAGTGGAAAAATGAGCATTTCTCGTCCAGCCATTTTTGAAGAAATCTTTTTTACTGTAGCCGTAACAGTGCCTGTTGCATGGATTATTTCCCATGAACCACCAATAATAAAAATTGTAAAAATAATTAGTGCGGAGCTAATTAATCCCTGTGGGATTGCTGTAAGCACTAACAACGGGTTTACGAATTCCTTATCAAGGAACGTAAAAGAATTTGGATCTACCATCATTCTTCCATTTGCACCTGCTACACGGGTGTATTCACCAGATGGAACCAAATAGGTTGCAATTAACGCAACAATCATCATACAGAAAAGGATTACAAAAACATGTGGGAATGCTTTTGTACCAATTTTTTTTTCTGCCATAGTCTACTCCTCTAAAATCTATTTATTATATTCTAGCACCACCTCTAGAAAAATGTGTTAAGTATTTTACAAAAGAGGAAAAAAACGTAATAAATTATCAAAATGCATCAAAAAAAACATAAAATTTTTTATTTTATGTAAAATACCTTACATAAAGTTGCTATACCTGGTGCTACCATATAATTAATAAAACATAAGAAGGTTATGCATGGAAATAAAAATATATACCTTTGAGCAGCTAACAACTGCTTTATTGTATAAGATTTTGCAACATAGGCATGAAGTGTTTGCAATTGACGAACAAACAATTTTTCATGATTGTGATGATAAAGATTTTGATGCACTGCATGTAGTTGGGTTTGAAAATGATTCTATTGTTGCGTATTTGAGAATCTTAAAAAAAGATAACTCAGATTTACTTACCTTTGGTAGAGTATCTGTAAGAAACCGAGATAGAGGAAATAATTACGGATTAAAAATTGTAGATTTCGCTGTAAAACACATTACAGAAAATTTACAAAAAGATTCGATAATTATCGCATCACAAGCGCATGTGTTAGATTTTTACAAAAAACTGGGTTTTACAGTATGTTCAGACCAGTATGTAATTCAAGGCGTACAACATGCAGATATGGTGTATGAAAAAAATCGTAGCGTATAAAAGATTCGATACATTAAAATTTAATAAAAAAAATCATAGTTTTCGGAGGAAAAAATGAGCGTAAATTGGGAAAAAATTAGAAAAGAAGAATGGCCAGTTCTTGAAAAGATGACATTCTTAGACGCAGCTTGTGTGAGCTTTGCTCCACAACGAACAGTAAGAGCCGTGAAAGCATTTGCAGACATGACAGCTACGCAAGAAGAAGCAAACTCATCTGCACATCATATTGCCATGGATGAGCTTAGAAATAAAGCTTATGAAGAAGCGTGTAAACTTCTGAATGCTGATATTGAAGAAATAGCATTGGTTGAAAGTACTTCTCATGGCTTGAACATTGCTGCACAAGGTATTGAATTGAATGATGGAGATAACATCATTACAACTAACCTTGAGTTTATCCAAGTTGCTTTACCATGGTGCGTAATGAGAAAAGATAAAAACATTGACATTCGAGTTTGCAAGACAAAAGACACTAGTTTTACTGCAAGCGATTTTGAAAAGTTAATAGATGCAAAAACCAAAATCCTTGTTATGTCTACATTAGAATGGTGTAACGGATGGGCAAGTGATTTGGCTGAAATCGGAAAGCTATGTAAAGAAAAAGGCGTTTTATTCGTTGTTGATGCAGTACAACAATTAGGAATTACTGAGATAGACACAAAAAAATGTCACATTGACTTGTTAGTTGCAGGTGGTCATAAATGGCTTAATAGCCCGTATGGAACAGGTGTTATGTATGTAAACAAAAATTCTTTTAATAAAATAAAGCAAAGCTATGCAGGTTATCTTAACACTTCTGTTCCTGAAGGTGGTTGGGGTGCTTATTGGGAAAATCCTGCAGCTCCTCCAGTAAATGATTGGACCTTCCCTAATACTGCACGCAAATACGAAATTGGTGGAACAAGTAACTATGCTGGTGCGATTGCTCTAGGTGAAACACTTGGTTTAGTAAATGAAATAGGTATTGAAAACATTCAAAACCGTGTTTGGGAAATTAGTGGCTATTGTATGGATAAGCTTGAGGAAATTGGTGGTACACTAATTACCCATCGAGACGTAAAAGAACGAAGAGGCGGCATTGTAATTGCTCGACTTTATGAAGACTTAGAAACTGATAGACAAATCTTGAAAAACCTTCATGCAAAAAAAATATTTATTGCACAAAGATTTACGGATTTTGTTGGAGGATTTAGAATTTCTTGTACATATTTTAATAATCATGAAGATATAGATGCTATGATTGCTGCTATGAAAGAAGAAATAGCAAGAATAGGTCGAAATCCAGATTATAAAAAACCCTGGTAATCAAAGAAACACTGTTAACCAATTGTAGGTATTAATAGTATCAACAATTGGTTATATTAGTTGCTTGTATTTGTAGCTTAAGATAAAATTTTATTAGGAGGAATTTTATGGAAAAAACCAATGAAAAATTGGAATTTAGGCTTGGTTTGTTTGGAACAATTCTACCATTTCTTGTATTGTTTGCAGGCATCATTTGGCTCGCCTTGGGTGGAAAAGCTCTACCAATGGCTTTTTGGGTACCTACTCTTGCAGCTACGTTAGTTGCATTTATAATGAGTAAAAAGCCTACACAGTGTGCAGAGGCTTTTGTAAAAGGTATGTCGAATGAAATGGTTGCAGTAATGATTTTAGCCTGGTTTTTAGCTGGAATTATTGCACAACTAATGAAAGAAACAGGTCTTATTCAAGGTCTTGTATGGCTTAGCACTTCAATTGGCTTAGAGGGAAGATTTTTTCCTGTAATTGTTTTCCTAATTGGAAGCCTTTTATCAACTGCAACAGGTACAGCAATTGGTACAGTAATAGCGTTAGCTCCTATTATTTATCCTGTTGGTGTTGCTCTTGGTGCTAATCCCCCTGTTCTCTTAGCTGCAATTGTAAGTGCAGGATATTTCGGTGATAACATTGCTCCTGTTTCAGATACAACAATTGCTTCTGCATATACACAAGGTGTTGACGTATCATCTGTTGTAAAATCAAGATTAAAGTATGCTCTTGTTGCCGCAGGCTTTGCGTGTATTGGCTTCTTTATTTTTGGTGGTACAGGCGGAGAAACAAGTTTTGATATTAACACTTTAGGTGAATTGTCACCAAAAGGCTTAATTATGCTTATCGTTCCTACATTATTAATTATATTAATGTACAGAGGCGTTCACTTAATCGTATCAATTCTATCTGCTGGTACACTCGGAATTATTTTAGCACTAGTAACTGGGCTTTTGCCTCTTGATCGATTATTAGTAATTAATATGGATTCTTTTAGTGTTGGCGGTGTATTAGTTGAAGGTATAATGAGTCTTATAGATATTTCTGTTTTTGCAATGCTTCTTATGGGCTTAATTCACTTACTTGAAAGAGGTGGATTCTTTGATGCGCTTATTGAAAAGCTTAGCAAATATACTGATACACCTCGAAGAGCAGAGTTCGTTGTAGCAATAATTGATATTATATTAAACATTCTAACAGTAGCAAACAGCGTAGTTATTGTTATGGAAGGTCCTATTGCTAAACGTGTATTGGTTGAAAAACACGGAATAAGCCGAGATCGTAGTGCTAATATTTTGGATGCTGTTTCTGGTGCTGCTATGTGTTTAATTCCATATGGATTTGCACCGCTCTTAGCGTATATGTTTGCTGGTGGATCAGGTGTACCTGTTGACTTTAACCTTGTAGAAGTTGCGCTATATAGTTTCCATGGTTGGACCTTATTGGCAGTAATGATCTTCTCTATGGCTACAGGTTGGGGAAGAACATTTGAAAAGAACGTAAGTAGCGATAAATAGTTATCGAATATCATGACAACAGAGAAGAGGGACTTATGAAAATAAAATCTGGATATCCATTTTATGGTCAAGATGTAGGTGTGTTGGTGTTTTCAACAGTAACACCTCGAATACCCGGGGATGCTGGTAATGCTCATACGTTCCCTTTTCCTGTTCGTTATGAAATTGTTCAAGGTGGTTTTGCCGATCTTATAAAAGGTAGTGATACAATAAAAGAAAATTTACGTATTGCATGTGAAAATTTAAAAAAGGTTGGTATAAAGGCAATAGTTGGAGATTGCGGATTGATGAGTCTTTACCAAGATTACTTAGCTGAAATTATCTCCCTTCCTATTGCAGCCTCATCTCTTTGCCAAATCCCTTTAATATGGGAGCTTATTGGCCGAAATGGTAAAATAGGAATAATTACTGGGCACTCTGAACTTCTAAGCTTAAGTCATTTAGAAAACTCTGGATGGCATAAAGGAATTGGTATTTCAATAAAAGGCTTACAAGATGAAGATCATTTTAATGAAATTGTTATACAGGGTGGATTACATTTGCATGTTGATAAAATGCGCAAAAATATTTTACACGCTGTAGGCGATTTGCTAAATCAAGAGCCAGATATAAAAGCACTTCTTTTTGAATGTAGTAATATAGCAACATTTTCAAATGATGTGGCCGAAGAGTATTGTCTACCCGTATTTGATGTTTTTAGCGTTGCGCAATTGCTAGAATACAGTGTTAATCCGAGGAAATTTATTTCTTAGTAAACTACTGAAGTAGATGCATTCCTTAAGCAATTACAAATTACAAATTAGGAATTAGGAATTATTCACATACTGCAGCGTATATAATTTATAATATAAATCTTTATTTTTTAATAACTCTTGATGCGAGCCCTGTTCTACAATTCTTCCCTTATGTAATACAATAATGGTATTTGAATGCTGAATTG
>CAYJPS010000075.1:0-11651 GCA_964372135.1 uncultured Treponemataceae bacterium
CTTGATCTTTCTAACTTTAACACATCAAGCGTAACAAATATGAGTAGTATGTTTAGCGGTTGCAGTGCGCTCATGAGCCTTAATCTTTCTAGCCTTGATACTTCGAACGTAACAGATATGCGGCAAATGTTCGATGGTTGCAGTGCACTTAGAAGCCTCGATGTTTCGAACTTTGACACTTCACTCGTAAATAATATGTATAGTATGTTCGAAGGTTGTGGTACGCTTACGAGCCTTAACCTTTCTAGCTTTGACACTTCAAACGTAACATATATGTATAGTATGTTCGAAGGTTGTGGTACTCTTGCAAGCATTAATCTTTCTAGCTTTGACACTTCACTTGTAACACTTATGTTTAGTATGTTTGAAGGTTGTGGTGCGCTTACGAGCCTTGACCTCTCTAACTTTGACACTTCAAGCGTTACAAGCAGTACCAACATGTTTACATCTGTTTTCCTAGATAGTGTAACAGTGGGTGATACACTTAAACAGGAAATCTCTAGCCAAATAAAACCAAAGTCAGGTACTGTTGGCAGTATTGATTATGTTAACCCCGGCCTGTGGGTTCCAGAATCTAGCCCTAGTGATGCAGGCACCGCTCAACTTCCGCTTAATGGGGCAAATGCATTGGCTGGTACTTATACGGCAAAAAGAGAAAGCGCAACGCCACCTGCTTCCGCATACCTTACGATTGAATACTACAATGGAGATAATCTTGCAAGCACAGCAGACCTAGAAACTATGATAGATGTTCCTGTACTTGATCCAATGGGAGATCCAACTGGTACTTTCGTTAAAAAAACAATAAAAGATCACCAAAAAGAAGAAAGATTTCTTAATTATGGTACTTGGAATGAACATAAACTAGAATTCACTCAAGCTCAATTTGAAGCTCTCCTTATTGCAGCTGTAGCACCTGTAGGCACAACAGTAGAAAGTTTTGTAGATATGATGGTAGAGGCAAACTCTTCTATTTTGATGGAGAAAGTAAATACTAATACGTTGAGGTATAATTTAGCGGCACAATATCTTGAGGTTGCAAATACGCCCCCATTTGAAGGAGAAGTTGCTTTTTGGCTCGGAAATACACCTGCAGACATGAGTGTAGAAGTTGATATGAATAATGACGGTACTTCTGACGGACAGTTAAGCACCTTTGCAACGTACACAGGGGCAAGACTTGTAGACAACATTTTAACAGGATCGTTCCAAACAAAACCAGAATTAGAAGCCTTTATTGCAAAGTATACAGGTTATCATGGAGGATTAAGTGGCTCTGTGATATTCATTGATGTAACAGGCTATGTGTTCGCAACACCACCTACTAGTGACCCGTCGGACTTTGACGTAGATGCTACCGGCGTAATAACTGCCTATAATGGCATAGATACAGATGTTGTAATTCCTCCTATGGACAAAGATGGAAACGCTATAACTGGCATAGGAAACAATGCTTTTAAAGATAATACAACGCTTACGAGTGTAGAAATACCTGATGGCGTAGCCACTATAGGCGATTCTGCCTTCTCTGGTTGTTATAATATAGTAACACTAGAAATACCTGATAGCGTAAACACTATAGGGGACTCTGCCTTCCAAAACTGTAGTGATTTAACGACAATAGAAATACCTGATAGTGTAACTAGTATAGGAGACAATACATTTGACTTTTGTATTTCTTTAGAAAGTGTAAGCATAGGAGATAACGTAGCTAGTATAGGGGCCTCTGCCTTCTCTGGTTGTTCTAGTTTAGAGACTATAGAAATACCAGACAGTGTAACCAGCATAGGAGAATTTGCATTCGCTAATTGTACTAACTTAGAAACTATAACCCTATCTAATACGCTAAACAGTATAGGAAATTATGCATTCAATTTTTGCAATAAATTAAAAAATATGACTATTCCCGATAGCGTTACCAGTATAGGAGAGCAGGCTTTCTATAGTACTGGTTTAGTAAGTGTAATAATACCTGCCAGTGTAACTAGTATTGGTAACTCTGCCTTCGCTAATACTAGTAGTTTAATAAGTGTTGTTGTAGAAGATGCAAATGCGAATTATAAGTCTGTTGCCAATGTAGTATATTCTAAAGATGGCACAACACTAGTTGGTTATTGGATACAGGGAACGAGCTTTACAACACCTGCTGGTGTTACCACAATAAAGGAATATGCCTTCGCATTTAATAGTACTTTAGTGAGTGTGACCATCGAAGATGGTGTAACCAATATAGAATCATATGCATTCGCATATAATAGTGCTTTAACGACTATTACCATACCTGAAAGCGTAACTACTATACTAAGTGCATTCAGTGATTGTGATAATTTAGCGACAGTAAATACAAATTACACAAAAAATGCTGATAATAGAACCCAGGGTGGGATAAATCAATTTCCTACTACGTGGTTTCCTTCTATGAACACAGACCTTTTCGATGCAGATTGGGTGTTTATACCAACAGACTTGGCTAAATTTACAGTTGTAAGTGGGGAAATAACAGGTTATTCAGGTACTGATACCGTTATTGTAATTCCTTCTGTAGATGCTGACAGTAATCCTATAACAATAATAGGAGATAATGTATTTGATTCTAACACAACTATCGAAAAAGTTATTATTCTTGATGGTATACAAACTATAGATAGCCAAGCCTTCTCTAGATGCCCTAATTTGACTGCTATACAAATTCCAGATTCTGTAACAACTATTTTTGGAATGACATTCTATGGCTCAGATGCACTAACAACTGTGTACACAAATGAAGATAAGCTAGCTCCACCACTTAGTTGGAGTAATACAAATAATGGGCTTCTTTTTACAGTACCATGGGAACCAATACCGTAGGTGAAACAACATAATAGATTCTTCTTGTATACAGCAGAAAGCAGAGTCAGAATGACGTGGTTACTGCAACAATAATAATCTGTGCAATCTGTGTACTCTGTGGATGAATAATGACCAATCCCGGTGATACACGCAACCGTTCTTTTATCCTTGTAAGTTTAAAAAATTAGGAATTACGCATTCGTAATTCCTAATTACCTTGCTTTTTTCCCTCTTTTCCTGTAGTATATTTATATAAAATAGTATCAAAACGAACGAGGTATACTCATGAATTACGCAGAAGAATCATTAAAAAAACATAGAGAGTGGAAAGGTAAAATTACCGTCGATGTAACCGTTCCCGTTAAAACAAAAGAAGACCTATCGCTTGCTTATACACCAGGGGTTGCACAGCCTTGTTTAGAAATAGAAAAAAATGTTGAAGAAAGTTATAATCTTACCGCACGTGGAAATATGTGCTTAGTTGTAAGCGATGGTACAGCAGTTTTAGGACTTGGAGACATTGGACCTGAAGCCTCAATGCCCGTTATGGAAGGAAAATGCGTACTTTTCAAGGCCTTTGGCGGGGTCGATGCTTTTCCAATGTGTTTAAAAACAAAAGAAGTTGATGAAATTGTAAATATTATTTATGCCATTTCAGGTAGTTTTGGTGGGGTAAACTTAGAAGATATTTCGGCTCCACGCTGTTTTGAAATTGAACAAAAATTAAAAGAAAAGTGCGATATTCCTATTTTCCATGATGACCAACACGGAACAGCCGTTGTTACCGTTGCAGGACTTTTAAACGCATTAAAAGTTGTTGGAAAAAATAAAGAAGATGTTACAATTGTCGTAAATGGAGCAGGAGCTGCGGGTATTGCAAATACAAAACTATTACTTGCTTGTGGATTTAAACATATTATCCTTGCTGATAGAACGGGGGCTGTATACCAAGGCCGAAAAGAAGGCATGAACGCTATAAAAGATGAAATTGCTACTGTTACAAACCTTGAAAAAAAATCAGGGAGTCTTGCTGATGTTCTAAAGGGAACAGATGTATTTATTGGCGTAAGCGCACCTGGTACAGTCACCGCCGACATGGTAAAAACCATGAACAAAGATGCGATTATTTTTGCCTGTGCAAACCCAACACCAGAGATTTTCCCAGAAGAAGCAAAGGCAGGTGGAGCTGCTGTTATCGCTACAGGACGAAGTGATTTCCCAAATCAAATTAACAATGTTTTGGCTTTTCCTGGAATATTCCGAGGTGCATTTGATGTTAGAGCAAGTGACATAAATGATGACATGAAAGTAGCTGCAGCTATGGCAATTGCTAATCTTGTAGCTGATAATGAATTAACATCAGATTACATTGTTCCTGCAGCCTTTGACGAAAGAGTTGGAAAAGCCGTTGCAAGTGCTGTAGCCGAAGCTGCAAAAAAATCAGGCGTAGCACGAATTTAGCAATTAATAATTATTAATTATTAATTAATGAAGCTTGTTAAATTATCAATTTGCATATATAATATACATAGGTAAAAAATAAAAATGGCAGAAAAAAAAACACTTTGGCACGGACGTTTTGAAGAGGGTCCCGACGCCGAGGCAATTGCATTTGAAACATCAATACACGTAGACTCACGCCTTGCCCTTGATGACATAAAGGGTAGTATTGCTCATGTTACTATGCTTGGTGATGCCAATATTATTCCATTAGATGATGCAAAACTCATTACAAAAGAACTGCGCAGTATTTTAGAAGAATTAGAAAATGGAAACTTAGAAATAGACACAACAGCAGAAGATATTCACTCTTTTATTGAAGGCGTACTCACAGAGCGATTGGGCGAAGTTGGCAAAAAAGTACATGCAGGTCGAAGCCGAAACGATCAAATTGCACTTGACGAGCGTCTATACCTTAGACATGCCATTCCATCTTTGCAAACGAGAATTGTAACACTCATAGAAACACTAACACAAATTGCATCAAAACATACTGAAACACTTATGCCAGGTTATACACATTTACAAAGAGCCCAGCCAGTAACATTAGCTCATCATCTTTGTGCATGGTGTTGGATGTTAAAGCGTGATTATGATCGCCTTCATGACTCTCTTAAACGAATTGATTTTTCCCCGCTAGGAGCAGGTGCTTTGGCGGGTAGTGGACTTCCTTTAGATAGAGATGCAGTAGCAAAAGCATTGGGCTTTTCAGATGTAACACCAAACTCGATGGATACGGTAGCGGATAGAGACTATTTTATAGAAATGACTTCAGCTTTTTCACTGCTTATGACTCATCTTTCTCGTTTTTGTGAAGAAATAATAATTTGGACAACAGAAGAGTTTAAGTTTATAGAACTTTCCGACAAGTGGTCAACAGGCTCAAGTATTATGCCGCAAAAGAAGAATCCTGACTTTGCAGAACTCATTCGAGGTCGTACTGGTAAGGTGTATGGAAATTTAATTGCCCTTTTAACTATGATGAAAGCACTTCCCCTTACGTATAATCGTGATTTACAAGAAGATAAAGAAAGCTTCTTTGCAGCCTACGACACAGTGTACTCTTGTGTAGAAATTTTTAATCGTATGATTGCCACAACAAAGTGGAATACTGAAAGAATGTTTCAATCCTGCATTGGTGGTTATGCCAATGCTACTGATTTTGCAGACTATCTTGTAAAAAAAGGTATGCCTTTTAGAACAGCACACGAAGTAGTGGCAAATGCTGTGAGACAATGCATTGAAAAAGGAATTAACCTTGAAGACTTACCGATAGAGAATTATAAAAACATATCTGAATATATAGATACTGATGTGTATGAATATATTCAAGTTAAAGAGTGCGTTGTACATAAAAATACGGTTGGAGGCCCTGCTCCAGAACGGGTAAAGGAACAGATTAACTCTTTACAACAGTTTTGTAATACTGAAAAAGCCTATTTAGATATGCATGGGAAGAAAAGTGAAAAATAATAAATCGTACTTGTTAATTACTATTCTCCTTTTTTTTGCATTATTACTTCTTGTGTACGTCTACCTAAACGCACAATATTCATTTTTTAGTCATGATTATACACCTTTGGTTTTTGTTATTACCGGTGGTCTTGTATTTCTTAGTATTGTTTTAGCACTGATGCGTTATATTGTTGGTAAACATCTATCTGATGATTCACATTATAATTATGGAGATACTGAATCACTACAAGTTATTTTAAATAATGCTACTACTAGCAGTGAAAATAATAGCCTTGACAGTAATGGCACAAAAGATGCTGTACCTATTGTAAAAGACATTGCTGATACCACACTTTCAGAAAACAATATTACAGACTCAGATTCGATCGATTTTAACCAGCTAGAAGAAGACTTACTCACAGCAACAAAAATGGAAATTTTATTTGAATCTGCAGGCTTATGGTTGTTTCAAAATATTAAAGCGTCCTATATAGCCTTTTCCAACATAACAGCGAATGAAAAACTAAGTATTGAATATTATAAAGAAGATATACCATGCGAAACTTTTTTAGTTGAAGCTGTTGCAGAGCGTACCGACAGTATTGGAATAAAAAACACTTTAATACACGGTGGGCATACAATTTCTGTTCCTTTTTATAAAAAAGGTGAGATTTTTGGTTTTGTTTTTATAGGAAGTACAGCGGATAATACTGTTGAGTTGATACTAGAAAATAGAGCTTTATCACCATTTATTAGAATTCTTAGTACTGCTTGTCTTGTTATTGAATTAGCAAAAACAAAAGAGCAACGTACCTCTTTGCAAAAGGCATTTTCTAGTTATGTTCCTTCTGCAATTGTAGATTTGTTTGAGCATGATCCGTCGGTTTTACGAATCGGGGGAGAATACGAAAACTTAACCATAATGTTTACTGATTTAAGAGAATTTACTTCTCTATCAGAAACTATGGCTCCAGATAACTTAATTGCAGTATTAAATGAATATTTTAGCGAAATGAGTGGAGTTATCGAGGCTTTTGGAGGTACCGTTTCAAAACTTGTAGGAGATGGTATTCTTGCTTTCTTTGGACCGCCCGATACTGTAAAAAACCATGCTGAAAAGTGTTGTGAAGCCGCTTTAACTATGAAAAAATACGAAGAAATCCTTAACTCAAAACTCATGGGTAGTGGTAGAATTAAAACACCGCTATATACCCGTATTGGTATTAGTACAGGGAAAGTAATTCTAGGAAATATTGGCTCTGAAAAACGTCTTGATTATACGGTAATGGGTCCAGAGGTAAATTTGGCCTCTCGTATTGAGGCTGCAAATAAAAATTGTAATACATCCATTCTTATTAGTTATGAAACATTTCTAGCAGTAAGAAATGCTTTTGAGTGCCGTCGAGCCGCCTTTATGAAACTAAAAGGTTTTTCAAAATCAGTATATCTTTTTGAATTGTTGGATAAAATAAAAACACCAGCAGAGGAAAAGATGCTCTTAGCAAATGATTTAGCTGACTTGTTAGGAGTTGATGCAACAGCATTACTTTTGGGTGGTTCTGCAGTTGAAAGTGAACCTTCAACAAATGTTATTGCGCCTCAAAATGCAATTGCATCAGATGTAGATGAAGAATTGGAAGAATTAGAAGAATTTGAAGATGCTGACGATCTTGAAGAATTAGATTAATTTTGCTTTTTTTTAATACTAAAAATCCCACAAAGATGTAATTAAATTCCTAAACTAAATTTTTAATAAGCCGAAAATGTATATAGGGTAATAAAAATGCATAAGCATTTTTAAATTTTCTATAAAGTATTTATTGGGAGGGGAAATACCAGTATTTCCTCTAAGGGAGAATACAATGACAGGCTTTACAAAAACAGTTGACTTATTACACAGAGCTCTTGATGTGAGTTCAATTAGGTATGAAGTGACTGCTCACAACTTAGCAAACTCAGAGGTGCCAAATTATAAGCGTACTGATGTAAACTTTGAAAGTGAGCTAAAGCGAGCTTTAGAATCAGAAGAACTTGCTAGCAAAACTATTTCACTTACAACTTCAGATTCTCGACATATAAAAAATGATACATTCATTGATTATACAACTGTTGAGCCGCGACGTGTAACAGATTATTTATCTACAGTAAAAGCAAACGGAAACAATGTAGATGCAGAGCAAGAAGCAATGAATGTGCTTAAAACACAAATGAATTATCAATTGCTTACACAATTACAAAATTTTCAATTTGCACAAATGAAAATTGTATTACAATAATTATAAATGAAAAGGTAGAACAATATGGGACTATTTTCAAGTATTAATATAGCAGCAACAGGAATGAGTGCAGAAAGACTCAGAACAGATGTAATTTCAAATAATATTGCGAATGCATCTACAACAAGAACACAGGAAGGTGGGGCTTTTAAAAAGTCAAGTGTTGTTTTGGCAAGTGTTCAAAATAATCCAACCTTTAGAAGTCCATTTACACCTGAAGACTTAGATAATGGTATTGGTGGCGGTGTACGCGTTATGGAAATTAAACAAGACGAAAGTCAAGGTCGTTTAGTATATGACCCAACTCATCCAGATGCAATTAAAGCCGGTCCAAATGCTGGTTACGTTGAATATCCAAATGTAAATATAGTAAACGAAATGGTTGACCTTATAGCAGCTTCAAGGGCTTATGAAGCTAATACAACAGTCATTCAAGGATCAAAAGAAATGTTCATGCAAGCACTTGCAATCGGACAATAAATAAATTATACTAATTAGTAGGTGGGACTATGATTAATGAATTACAAATGCTACGGTCAAATACGGCGCACATTGGTACTGGCACTATTGCTGGATTAACACAAAATTTGAAAGTAAACGAAGGTGTTTCAAATAAGGGATCGTTTGATAACTTTTTAATTGATGCAATGAGCTCAGTTAATGATAAGCAAATAAGTGCAAGTGATATTTCACAGCAAGTTATTATTGACCCTGATTCGGTTGATGTTCATGATGTAACTATTTCAATGGCAGAAGCGAACCTATCATTGACCCTTGCAAATACGGTTGTAAGTCGATTAACACAAGCATGGAGTGAAATTACTACAACACGATAAAAGAGGTAGAAAAAAAGTCATAACGTACGGTTATGGCTTTTTCTATTTAAACATAATTATAGAGGTTTTTCACTAGACAAATTTTTTATTATATGTTATAATATAATAAGATAACGTATGTTCGTTCACAGGGTTATTATCCTGATGGGAGGGGTTTCATGAACGAATGGCTTAAAAAGCTTTTTTCTCAATTAAAAGAATTCTGGGCAAAATGGTCTGTTGTTCAGAAAGTCATTGTCTCTGGTATTGCGATTGTATTTATACTCGCTTTAATAGTTATACCATCAGTATCTTCACAACCAACAACTGTTCCTCTTTTTAGCGTGCCTGTAACGGATGAAATATTGCGCGATCAAATTGTTTTTCGTTTAGCAGAAGAAAATGTTTCAGTTTCTGTAAATGACGCGGGTATGATGTATGTTGATGATGAGTCAACTGCACGAAGGATGCGGTCAGTCTTAGTTACCGATGACTTAGTTCCTACTAATGTAGACCCATGGTCCCTTTTTGATGTGGAACGGTGGACAACAAGTGATTTTACAAATGATGTAAACTTGCAAAGAGCAATTACAGCACAAATAACTAATCATATTGAGGCAATTGATGACATCGATAGAGCAGATGTTATGCTTGCTATGCCAGAGAGAGAGTTGTTTGCCGAAAATCAACAGCCAATTTCTGCGAGTGTTATTTTAACACCAAAGCCAGGTAGTGATTTTAATAGTGATAAAACGAAAATTGAAGGTGTTCAAAAGCTTTTAATGATGGCTATTGCTGGTCTTCATGCAGAAAATATTACAATTACCGATGAGTCGGGCATTGTTTTAAATGATTTTGAAGGATTGCAAGATATTGAACGTGTAGATATTATTGAAAAAGAACAATTGCTTATAAAAAACTTTGAAGCAGTGCAGCGAAAAGAAGTTTTAGATGCCTTACAAAAGATTTATAGTACAGACAGAGTGCGCGATTTAAATATTAGTATTGATATGGACATGTCACAGCAAGAAATAGCAACGACAGAATATTTTCCTTTTACTCGTGTACCTGATAATCCTGATACCCCTTATGATGACAGTCAGGTATTTGATTCAGTTACACTTTCTTCTCAAGAAATAAATAAAGAATGGAGAGGAACGGGTTTTAATCCTGAAGGACCTGCTGGTGTTGAAGGGCAAAATCCTCCCGTTTATTCTGATATGTCTAATGTGTACGGAATAAACTCAGAAAGTTCTGTGACACAGAATCAAGCAATAAACACACGTCAAACACAGGAAATACGCAGCCCTTCGCAAGGCAAGGTTACTGTTTCTGTAAATATTGACGGCCGGTGGGAAAGACAATATGATGAAGAAGGAACTTTATTGATTTCTCCAAACGGGCAAATACAAAGAACGTACATTCCTTTGACAGATGTAGAAATAATTGAGGTTGAAGAACTTATACAAGGGGCTGTCGGATACGACAGAGCTCGTGGAGACTCGGTTGTTGTGCGTAACGTACAATTTGATAGAACATTACAGTTTGCTGAAGAAGATGCTGAGTTCTTACGAGAAGAACAAACTAGAAGAACCGTTTTAATTTCTATTGCTTCGATAATAGCTATTCTCTTAGCATTTATTGTAGTACGGTTTGTTACAAGAGAACTTGAACGACGTAGAAGACTAAGAGAAGAAGAACTTTTGAGAAAGCATCAACTTGAACGAGAAAGAACTTTATGGGAAGCTCAACAAGCCGGTATGGAAGTTACTATGTCTGTTGAAGAGCGCGAACGTGCAGAGCTACAAGAAAATGCAATTACTATTGCTCGCGAACATCCAGAAGATGTTGCAATGCTCATTCGTTCTTGGTTAATGGAGGAATAAAAAAATGTCGGGATCTCAAACAAAGTCTTCTGGCGGTGGAAATTCTAAAAAGAAAGACTATAAAAACCTAAATGGACGTCAAAAAGCAGCAATTTTTATGGTTTCACTTGGAGCAGACTTATCTGCTGAAATTTTTAAGCATTTGCGTGAAGATGAGGTTGAAACATTAACATTTGAAATTGCACGTTTTGAAACAGTCGATGCTGAATTAAAAGAAGCTGTTTTGCGCGAATTCCAAGAAATGATTCAAGCTCAAAACTTTATTACTTCTGGTGGTATTGACTTTGCGCGCGAACTTCTTGAAAAATCTCTTGGTAGCCAAAAAGCTATTGACATTATTAATAGGCTTACAAGTTCTTTGCAAGTGCGTCCATTTGACTTTATTAGACGTACTGACCCTGCACATCTTTTGAACTTTATTCAACAAGAACATCCTCAAACTATTGCACTTATACTTGCGTACTTAGAGCCAAATAAAGCTTCAATTATTTTGCAAAACCTTCCAGATGAAGTTCAAAGTGAAGTAGCTAGACGTATTGCAACTATGGACCGAACTTCTCCTGATGTTTTGCGTGAGGTTGAACGTGTTCTTGAAAAGAAACTTTCTACATTGTCTAGTGAAGACTATACTGCAGCCGGTGGTGTTGAAAGTATTGTTGAAATTCTTAACCTTGTTGACCGTTCTTCTGAAAAAGCTATTATTGAATCGTTAGAAGAAGATGATCCAGACCTAGCTGAAGAAATCAAAAAACGTATGTTCGTTTTCGAAGATATTGTTATGCTCGACGACCGTGCTATACAAAAAGTTATGCGTGAAGTTGATACACAAGAGTTGGCGAAAGCGCTTAAATCTGTCGATACTGAAGTACAGGATAAAATTTTCCGTAACA
>CAYJPS010000076.1:0-9698 GCA_964372135.1 uncultured Treponemataceae bacterium
AATCTTCGATTATTTGTAGCAATAGTAAGTGCATCTTCAAAATAGCAGCTTATTTTTGGGTCTGCACCGTGTTCAACAAGGTACTGAACAGTATCAAGCTGCCCTCTTGCAACCGCAAACATGAGTGCTGTTGTACCAGAATCATCATCTTGCATATTGATATCTAAATCTGGTGCTTTTTCCACTAGCGTTTTAATTATTCTTTTTCTGCCGGCATCACAAGCATACATAAGGGCTGTTCTACCCCACTTGCTTTTTGCATTAACATTTGCACCTGCTTCTAAGAGAAACTCTACCATACTAACATCTATACCCATAGCTGCTTGCATAAGAGCAGTTTTTCCGTCAATTACAGGGGAAGCATCTACGTCAACACCAATGTCAAGGTACTTTTTAACTTTTTTTAAGTCTCCTTCAGATGCTGCCATTGTAAGTTTATCAGCGTATGTTAGCTTTTTCATGTATAAACTCCCTCATATTTTAATGTGCTAATAATATAAGGGAGTTTTGTTTTTTATTTAAAAAATTAATTTTCTATATAGTCAAGAAAGTAAAACTAATCACGTTGAAGATACTTTGCAGGTAAATTTTCACATCCCACAAAAGTATCTGCTGGCAAACCTACAGAATCAGGAATTGTAACCGATGTTAAACTGGTACAATCTGCAAATACAACATCACCTATTTTTTTAAGTGAAGTTGGTAACGCAATACTTGTTAGACTTGTACAATTTCCAAAAGCATAGTCTCCAATACTCGTAAGTGATTTTGGGAATTGTATACTTAATAGGCTCGTACAACTTGAAAAAGCTTCCAGTCCAATAGAAGTTGTTGTATCAGGTATTTTTACGCTTATTAAACTGGTGCAATAAGAAAAGGCCGCTGCCCCAATAGTAGTTATTGAATTTGGCAGCTCTATATTTGTAATATTACTACAATTTGTAAAAGAACTTATTCCAATACTGGTTACAATACAACCATCAATTTCTGATGGTATAACGAGGGATTTTTCTTTTCCTTTATATTTTAGGATTGCAACATCTTTACCATTCGATGTATACATATAATTTTCATTTTCAAATATTTCATCATTCCACAATTCCTTTGTTAAGTCGGCACAAGTTTCACCATATGTATTTATTACGAATAACATCCTTCCTTGACCTACTTTTGCATAGCCATTTTTGAAATTCTCTGCTCTAGAAAACTGGGCTGGAATTACTTCTTTACCGGCCATGTTAATATATCCGTATTTTGTTGAATCATTGTGTAAAGTATAATTTTGAAATAGCCTAAAAGTTTCAAATACAGCAAGTCCTTCTGAAAATTCTTTAACTTTCTTATACTTTGGTTTTATTACTTCTTGGCCCAGCTTATTAATACGCCCTACTTTATTATTTTTAGAAACACGTGCTAAACCGTTAGAGTCAAAATCGTGTACATCATTGTAGGGCAAGCTTAAAACTCTTTTGTTAGTTGTTGCATCAACTAAATATCTTTTTCGTTGTGTAAGTTCTATTTTTACAGGTAAAGCATGTACTTTGTCTAATAAACTAATATAAAATAATGAGCCTTCTGAATCATAGGTAATCTTTATCTCTTGTTCATCAAATACTGAAGCATATACGGTACTTTCAACTCTCAGTGTGTGATTGGAACGTGTTACTTCTATTTGTTTAATTGTATTTGCTTCTATTGTGGATATTTTTCTATTATCTATAAAAACGTTACAATCAATATCACATAATAATTTTATTATTGTGTTAGGGTCAGGAGCTAAGAGTTTTTCTATTGCATTGTATAATCCAATAAAGTTTTGACTTGGGGTTTCAAGTGAATCTAAAAAATTAATATTTTTTAAGAAAAACTTTTTTGCCCCAACAAAATCGGTATTTGATATTCTATAAGTAAGTATAGGCTTTTTTGCATTACTGCATAATTCTAATTCATTATCAACTTCAGCACAATTATTATAATTTTCAGAAAAAACAAGTACCGCAATTTTACAGTCGTTTATATATTTTTGCAATTTTTCTGTGTCTGTAGTTGATATGGCAACCGTTAAATCTTTTGATTCTAAAAATTTAACCAATTCGGTTACAACTTCTATATCGTCATTGGTATAACTTATAAATATATCATTTTGCATGTTTTGCCTCTTCTTTTTTTAATACATTACTAACTTTTTCGCCCACCATTTGAATTAGTTGCTCAAGTTTTTCAGATGTTTGTACTGCAGGAAAACTTGATAAATAATACCGTTTTGCACCTCGTGCCTTTGTGGTGGTTGTTTTTACTACAATTTTAGGTATTTCAAACCCATCTAGTATTTCTAGTTCTTTATCGACGGAATCAGATTCATTATAGGAATTTGAAAAGAGTATTACTATAGCTTTTGATTCTTGAGCACCTTGTTCAACAAATTCCCAATATGGCTTATTGTTTTGCACTGTTGTATCAAAAACGCTTATATTATTTTGTAAAAAATGCTCTACAATTTTTTGAGCAATTGCTTTATCATCATTTGTATAGCTTAAAAACACATCGTACATGTTAAACTCCTAGTAGTAATGTTTTTCAATTATTGAACCATCTTTATCAGATATAACTAATTGCAAACGAGTATCACCGATATATGCATTACCTGTTTTATCATTGTCTATTTGGTCATATTTAAATTCTGTAACTTCTAAACCTTTAGTATTAATTAAACCCCATTTTCTATTTTTACGTACAGCAATAAATCCTTTATAGAAAAAATCTCCTATTGAATCATAAGTAAGAGGTATAATTTCTTTACCAGTTGTATCAATAAAGCCACATTTTCCATCTTTTTCAACAGTTAAAAAGCCTTCACTAAACCTTTCTGCATGAGAATCATATTGTATTAATGCAACAACATTGTTTTCTTTATTTAGTATTCCTTCTTTTCCTTGATGTGTAACAATTGCAACTCCACTATTAAAATCGGACAAAGACTCATATTGTAGAGGAATAATAATATTTTCGTTATAATCTATAGCACCAGCTTTATTATCCTTTTCTACTACACAAAGGTCATCTCTAAAGTATCCGGCATAATCATACTCTACTCTAACCACTGGTTTTCCGTGTTTATCAATAATACCCCATTTATTGTTTAATGCAACACGCCTAAGTCCATCATTATCAGGTTCTTCAACTACGTCATATTGTAAAGGAATTATTTCTTTACAATCCGTATTTATGCAGCCAAATTTGGCGTCGATTTGAACAATGCACAAGCCATGTGCAAAATGAGTTTCTCCATAATCATATTTAGGAGGGCATACCTCTATTCCTGTAAGAATATTAAAATACCCATGTAGCATATCATCTACTACTCTGCACACTTCGTAACCTGACCCAAGCTTGCTGTCTATTTTGTCATCTATTTTGTCATATTTGGGGCTTACAATTTCTTCTCCCTTTACATTTATAATACCTTGCTTGCCACCAATAGAAACTATTATTACACTACCAGTTATTGGTGGATTATCGCCATACCGAGAGTACTTAGCAGAAGAGTCATCTTCAACTTTGAAATAAGGTTTCCAATCCGAATAATAAGGTGGTATAATTATTTCATTTTGATTTGTTTTAAAACCATATGTATTTTTATATTTATAAGGAAAAACTCCTTTTTTTGTATTATCAGTCAATGCAGCAATTGTATCATTTGTTTCTTTAATTGAGTTATCTTTTGAATTATAGGAAGTAATTAAATCACCGTTTACCAGTAGAATAGTACCATTGTCCAAATATTTAGTGCTGTCATAGGTAAAAGGTACCATCTCATTTCCTTGCCTATCAATTACACCCCATTTGTTTTGTATACACGCGACGGCTCTATCCATAAAAAAGAAGCCAACCTTATCATACCTAAAGTCAATAACCGTATTTTCTTCTTTATCTATAAAACCCCATTTGCCATCTTTTTTTACGGCAGCAAGTTCATCAGAAAAATACTGTACATCTTCATATTTTGGTTGCATAATGATTGTGCCTTCATCATCAGCAAATCCAAACAAAGAACTTGTTTCATATTTTAATAAACATTGATCTTCTACCGCTGCTTTCAGCAATGCTTCTACCATATATTCTTCATCGGGGTTTTGTACATTAAGTAATTTTTCATAATATATATTTTTATATGCTTTACTGGTAATAGTTATAATATATTGACCGGTAAGAAGTTCTAATTCACCAGTTTCATTTGCTTTAAGTTGTAGCTTTTGATTATCATCAATATAGACAATACTATCTACATCAGTTTTTACCTGAACCCTTACCGGTTTCATACTCGTTCTTATTCCAATAAGTTTTTCAATAGACAATAATAAATCATCAAAGTGTTCTTCAGACTTTGCTGTTGAATCAATGGCTTCTACCCCGTTAAATAACCTCGTTTTTATAGATGAAAATGAATCTTCTGTTATTTTATAAAGTAATACAGGCTTTCTATCTTCAATCATAATTTCAATTTCTCTATCAACTTGTTTTGACAAATTAAAATTATTGCTATATACCGCTACAAGTAGTTTTGAAGATTCTAATGCGTCTGTTAATACTGAAGCCCAAACAGCACCTGCAGGAATATCTCTACTCGAAATAAAGCATGGAACATTTTTACTCTCCAAAAAGTCAACCAATTTTCTTGCAACTACTTCATCCTTACTTGAGTAACTTATAAACACATCTTTATTCATTTTATTTATCCTTATAATTTTTCATCAGAATATAGTTCTAGAATATTATTTACATCATAGCTTTGATACGTACCCACTTCTTGATTAAAGTGCTTATCTACCGCAGCAAGTTCTTCCCAAGAAACAAGACATGCATGTAATTTTTTTATGCCATCTTGACCATTTTCATTATTCTTTGGTATATCTTCTAAATACCACTTTTGCCAACCTTGGGTAAAGTATAGGGCATTCCACCTTAGTTTTTCTGTTTTTGCTAAGTTTTCTAATTTTTCTTTATGTTCGTTTAGGTAGCGTTTAAAATCTTCTGCAGAAGAAAAAGTATCTAAATTTTTAGATAAACCAAGTAATGCAAGTTTTACTTTAATGTGAAGAGCAACACTTATATTTGAAGTTTTCTTTATGTATGACAAATGACTCCATTTAGGTACATCAGTTTTTCCTTTACAATAGCTTGTATGAACTGCTTTTGCTTTTTGAGAAATAGCTTCTTTTACAATAATATCTTCCGTGTAGATTATATCCTGCTGGCCAATAAAGCGAATTGAATTATACACCGTTGAATCATGTAGATAGGTAAACTGATTAGGCTTATTTACAACAACTAAAATATCTATAGTCTCTTTATTAATTTGTTGTAAAAAGGTAAACACTTCGATTGCTGTTTTAACATTAAACTCATCATTTCCAAGAGAAATAATAATTTGTTTTAGACTTTTTGATTCTTTTTTAAGAGAATCAAAAAAATGAGTACTGGTAACTGATTCTGCAATAAATGAAAGTGAATAATTTTCTTTAATAGCCGGATATGTTGTTAAAAAACTGCCCTCTATATCATCAAGAGCAGAATCTACTACCGTGGCTTTAAAGTTTGAGCCAACAAACTGAGATTGTTCAATAATACGACGCAACATAGATATTCCATTACGCCCAAAGCCCAAAAATAGCACCTCGTAGTTTTCTGTTGCAATACATTTTTCTGTATTTATTGCAATATAATCTGTAGCTGGGTATTTTTGTATAAGGTCAAATGCAATGAGCTCGCCCTCACTAAACACACTGTATTCAATATTTTTGCCTTTCTTATTAAACTGCTCTTCAAATACTTGTTGCAGATTATCAGACTCTATTTTTACAAATAAGTGTATCTGTTCTTTGGAGGATTTAACCAGTTTTTCAGAAAGAGACTCAACAAAACTAAATGTTGAAAAAATATTTTCGTCTTCTGAAGGAGACATAAAAAAAATATTCGTAATATTTAATGTATAATTTATTTTTAATAAGGATGAATGTAATATACTTTTTTTATTTGCCTTTTGTTCTAAATAAATCATCTTGTTTTGAGTAATTTCATTTACTACGGAGCTTTCTGTATCTGCATCGCCAATAAAAATGACATTTGATTTAGGGTTTTTTGCCAGTATATCGCGGGCTAGTATTAAAGCCTGTTCGGTGATTTGAGCAAAAATATACGTTTTTTTGTACATATTAAGTGCTAATTGTAACCAACTAAAAAATTTTCTTGCAAAAATACTTACTGTTGCTAAAGAAAGAAAAAGTATACAAAATACATTTAATATATTAAATGTCCAATAATAATAGGGGTTTTCTATAAACTTTTCTACAACAGCATAGTTTGGCTCTAAAATTATAGTCATCCATGCAGATTGAAACGAGCGCAAAAATACTCTAAATGTTTCTTCGTTTGGAATTGCTTCTAATAGATATGCAGGGTAATATAGTACAACCCCACCTACTAAAATAATAACAAAAAGCAAATTCCTAATTATAGAAATTTTATTATATAGTTTCGCAACTATAACAAAGCATATAGCTATGGCTATAACATATAAAAAAAATAAAAGCATATGTTTCCCTTATGTAAGATCATTTATAAATTATAGTATAACTTAAAAAAAATCTCAACACTTGTTTTTTCTGAGTATTTAATTGATACCCTTGATATCTAGTTTATACTGCTCTTTAAGCGATTTAGGCTCACCTCTTTGCATAGAATAATAATGCGTTATAGGAAAGTCACTACCAAATAATATTTTTTCTTTAAAACCTGCATCTATTATTTTTTTTTGAGTTTCAATATCTACAAATGCTGTATCACAAAAAATGTTAGAATAGGTTTTGAGTAATTCTACTGTTTGCTCTATGGGTCTACAATGTGCAAGAATAATTTGTGCGTTTGTATACTCGGCAAAAAAACTACTAAATTTATTTGCCTCGTCTAGTTTGTCGTAACCGGTGTGAACTAAAACGGGAAGAGTGTGTGTATGTGCATAGTCAAAAAGCTCATGCAAAATTTCTATATTCTCTGTGTTTTCTAAATTCCAGTCATTTGCCCTTGGATGAATTTTTAAGCCCCAATACGGTAAGTCATTCATTGCGTTTTCTACACTAATGCCTTGTTTTTTATACTGAGGGCAATACCAGAGATAAGGCTTTACCTGCTGGGAATTAAAAACAGTTTGTACCGCTTCAATTTCTGCCGCTATTGTTGTATATGCAACATCAGTTACACAACTTGTAGTAGATGAATAGCGTACACCAAAACCTTCATCTACTACTGTTTTAATTGTGTTTACAGGGTCGTAGTATTCGTTATAAAACTGCCCTATGTGGATGTGATAGTCAATTATTGAGCCTTGGTTTTTAATACTTTTTCTCTCCAATCGTGAACCACTTGTTTATTGAGTTTTGCTACCTTACAAAAGTGCTCATTAATTTGTAAGTAATCGCCGTCTTCGCGCTCATTTGCATTGCGCACCATACACATAGCACAATAGGCTTTATCTTCACAACCTAAACATCGCGGAAAATCTTTTTTGCGTAATTTTCGTAATACATTGATTTTTTCTGAATTTTCCCAAATATCTTTTAATGATTTTTCATGCAAATTACCAATAACATAATCTTGCCAACCTGCACAAGGGTATACATTACCGTTTGAAACCATGCAAGCAGTGTTTATTCCAACACCACACACAACTTCATTAGATCTGTCTTTAATTTCTTTATCCTGAAAATTTTCAACTTTTAATCCTTCTTGATAGTCTGTATCGTTCGCAATTATTTCATTTATTACTGTTTTTACTTCATCAAGTGATAATCTATTATCTAAGTTATCGATTGTGTGATCGTAACGAGCCATCATTATAAAATCAGTAGTAGCACGAACTTTAATGCTTTTTGCCCAATTAATAACATCTACATAACAGTTTTTATTTTGTTTCATAGTTGGGCAGCTTATTTGCACTGGAATATCATTTTCTACTAATTTTAAAATGGCATTTTTTGTTTTTTCAAAGGAACCCGGCATTTGTGTAATTTCATCATGAATTGCAGGATTCATACTATACACAGAAACTTGCACACTGGAAAGCCTATTTTTTTTCATTTCTTGTACAATTTCGTCGGTTAAGAGCGTTAAATTGGATAAAACATTTACTGCAAAATCATACTCTTGGGCTTTACGTAAAAAGTCTATAAAGTTTTTATGCACCATAGGCTCTCCACCGGAAAGCGTTAAATTTAATAGTCCCATGTCTTTGCATTGGTCTAACACAGAATAATAGAAATCGGGTGTAATATCAGAAATTTTATTTTCATGTGGTATATAACAATGAATACAACGTTCATTACACTTACTGGTAAGCTCTATCTGCAACTGTGTTAAATAGGGCTTGCTAGAGAAAAGAGAATTGAGGTATTCTTGTGAGCTATTTTCTGAACGCTGAATAATGGGTGTAAAGTCTTCTTTTATAGTTTTTGGCTCTAAAGCACTATAAGAAAAGCGAGTATCCTTTTTTGTAAGTTCTTCTTCTGTTTCACCACTAATAATAAAGCCATCTTCTTCGAGCATTGCATAAAATTCTTTTGCATCCTGTAGTAAAGTTTCTATATCTACCCCTAAAAAACATTTTGCAATTTTATCTACAAGTTCTTGTATTGTTTGACCTTTTCTTGAAAGAGCGTTTAAAAAGACACTGCCAACAGCGTCTACAACCCTATCTCCATAATCTGCCTTTGAGCAAATGTATCCTACATCGTCGTATTGACGAATGAAGGTATCAAATTTTTGTCTATATAGCATTGTTTTTCCTTTTTTTACTTTATTTTTAAATATAAAGTTATTCTAAGTTTTAACTTAATTTTAGTTCAAAAAAATATTAAATTACGAGATTTATGTTCGATTTCTTATTTCTATATTTTTTAATATGCAATCTTTCGCTTCCTTAAGTAAACTCAAGTAAACCTCATTTTCATTAGGCAAAGTTGCTTGACTATCTTTAACCTTTGTCTGACATAGTGGTTCCAAGTATAACATTTCATTGAAATACACCAGTAAAGTAAAATTATCGCCTTCTTTGAGTAATTTTAAGTCATATCTTTTATTCAAAAAATAAATACTATTTTTTAAAACTAATTGACCTGCTGTAGACTCAATTAAATCATCATCCAATTTTTGCATAATTAACTTTTTTCTAAGCTTAAATAACTCACAATAATATTCAGCTAAATCCAAATAGCTAGATGTTTTAGATTCCAAGGCATTTCTCATTAAACAAAATTCACAAACATCAACTGCATCACACGTAAAACACTCAGAAAAAACATTTCGTTTTAAATTGCGAATTTCATTTGCTGCTTTTGAATTTGGAATAATATCTACTAAACATTCTTTGTTTAAATCCCCTATTTCAAAATCTTGCCAACCAGTGCAGGGGTAGATACCTCCAGAGGGATTCATACAATATGAAGAATAACAACAACCACAGCAACCCTCATTTTTTAAATCAACAAAATCAAGACGTGAAACCACCTTGTTTTTTTTAGATAGATATGAAGCATCATTGTAGAATGTTAATGGCATAATTGAAGCCAGTTCATTTATAGACATCATATGACTTAAATTCTGATCATCTGAGTATCCAGCAAAAATTTTGTAATCAATAAGAACAG
>CAYJPS010000076.1:9708-11631 GCA_964372135.1 uncultured Treponemataceae bacterium
ATTCATCTAAATCTCTAATATGATCTTTGTTTTCACTCATGATAGGAGTATTAATTTCAACGTTAATACCATTTTCTCTAAGTTTTAAAATATTATTAAAAGTTTTTTTAAATGAACCAGGAACTTTAGTAATCATGTCATGAATATTTTCATCTAAACTATATAATGAAACTCTTACTGCGATAACTGAACGCAACTTTAGGACTTCGAGAATATCATCTGTAAGTAAAACCAAGTTTGAAAATATAGTCATACCAAAGTCCAGTTCAGTTGATTTTTTAACAAAATCAATAAAATTTTTATGTAAAAAAGGCTCTCCCCCTGTCAAATCTATTAACAAAACTCCCATCTTTTTGCTTTGTTCTAACAATGAGTAAAAAGTCTTTTCATCAATGTCTATACATGACGTAGATTTTCTTTCCTCAATAGGGATATAACAGTGAACGCATTTTTCATTACATCTATTTGTTATTTCTACCTGAAAATCTAATGCCATTGAAAATCGGGGCATTTCTCTAGCTATTTTACCCCAACCACTAATTTCAGATCTTACTTCACCTGCAACTTTTTTTATGACTTGCAACTCATCTTTCGTCATACGGTGATCTTTCTTTGATATATCTTCCAACGTTTTTCCAGAGATAATAAATCCCATTGTATCTAAAAGCGCATAAAATTCTATTAAATCTTCTCTTAAATCTTTCTTATCTATATCACTAAAGATTTTTTCTACTCTGGGTAAAATTTCATCTATCGACTCAATTTCCTTTTTTAAGGCCTCTAAAAAGACTATGGCGGAACCATTAAAAGCTTCATCATCATAACTTTCAAAATTTTTTAAATACCCAAATTTTTCATTTTTATTCTCAAAAACCCTAAAAAAGGTTTCATTCTTCATCTTATAAAACAATTGTCACTCTCTTTACTAACTTCCATCACAATATGATAGTAGTAGATATCTTATGTAAATAAAACTTACCAATAAGCATTTGATTACTTACTGGTAAGTTTACTGGTAAAAATCGTTAGTTAGCGCACTCACAACAAGTACAGTAACCTGATGAATTGCTTCCACTGTGTCCACGGTTGGTTGGGCAACCTGCTGCGAATGATCCGTTTGCACTGTTTTGTGCTAATACTTGTGGTTTTGTATATGCCATATAGTATCCTTTACGTTTAAAGTCCGCACGACTATTATTTTTTTATTGCTTAACAAGCAATTTTTAACACCTAATATTGTTTAATTATACACTGACATTTAACTACTGTCAAACATGATATATCACTATCTCACACCGTGCTATTCCACAAGTTCGAATTGTAAGTTGTTAATTTTTGCATAGGCATGTGCAAAGGATTTGTCGTGCACCAGAAGGGTTGTAGCTTCGTCAAAGGCAGTATTACCAATGGTGGTAACCGTTTGGGGAATCTCTATTGTTTGCAATTTTCCGCATCCAAAAAAGGCTCCGTCTCCAATATGTGTAACAGAGCGAGGAATATAGACTCTCTCGAGGTTACTGCATGAGCCAAACGCAAAATTTTCTAAGCTTTGAATAGTAGCAGGAAGCTCAATTCTAACAAGTTTTGCATTCCCATAAAAAGCTTTTTCTGCAATTTTTGTAACAGGATAGATAGTATCACCAAAAAATTTGTTTGTCGAAGTTACCTGAAGCGAAGGAATAGCAAGGTCTGTTCCGTCGCTATCTCCATTATATGCCATTAAGCTTAAAATTTTTGCATCTTCATCTATTCCAAAGGTAAATCCAATATTTTCTATTGTTTCCATATTATTTCTCCATTATATATGTTTTATTTTTTAGAACTGTTAATCATCTTTTGCATTACGCACCACTCTAAACCCCTTACCACCTTCTATGTAGGAATTTTGTAAGGATGGGGTGTTAGAGAAACGATCTGTTGTTC
>CAYJPS010000077.1:0-11615 GCA_964372135.1 uncultured Treponemataceae bacterium
CAAGACTATAATGTTAACGGTGAGCTTGCGGGAATTTTACCGGGGCCTGTGGTTACCATGTTTGAAATCCGTCCCGAGCGTGGGGTTAAGGCTAAGCGTTTTGAAAGCCTTTCCAAGGAAATCTCCATGGCGATTAAAGCCATTGCCATACGTGTGCAAGCCCCTATCCCCGGCACGGACACGGTGGGAATTGAAGTTCCCAACGAAAAAAGACAGTTGGTCAGTTTTAGGGAAGTGATAGAAAGCGACGCGTTCCAAAAAAACACCTCACTGCTTACCCTTGGTATCGGTAAAGATATTTTTGGTAATCCCCATACGGGCAGACTCGAAGAAATGCCTCACCTTTTGGTGGCAGGGGCGACGGGCGCAGGTAAAAGTGTTTGTTTGAACTCCATTATTTTGAGTATCTTGTATAAGGCTCGTCCGCACGAAGTTAAGTTTTTACTTATCGATCCCAAAAGGGTGGAGCTTGCCATGTATGCAGACTTGCCCCACTTGGTACACCCTGTGGTCACCGATGTAGACTTGGCAAAGAATGCGCTTTTGTGGGCCATTGACGAGATGGATCAACGCTATAAGCTATTCCAAACCTTGCAAGTGCGTAACTTCAATGAATATAACACATTGATTCACAAGCAAGAATTGGCAAAAAAGAAGAAAGAAGCCGAGCGTGCGGCCGCCCGTGATGCAGAGCATGAAGGCTATACTTTCGACTATGATGACGATGAAGACATAGATTTACGAGAGGCGAAAAAAGAGAAGATTGAGGCCGAAGACAAGCTCAAGGCCTTGCCATATCTCGTGATTATTGTGGACGAATTGGCAGACCTTATGATGCAAAAAGGTAAAGAAGTGGAGGCTTCTATTGTGCGCCTTGCACAGCTTGCCCGTGCCGCCGGCATACATCTTATTATCGCCACCCAAAGACCCAGTGTCGACGTGGTGACGGGGCTTATCAAGGCAAACTTCCCATCACGCATTGCCTTTCAGGTGACCAGCGGTATGGACTCTCGTACGATTCTGGACAGTGTCGGAGCGGAAACCTTGCTCGGTAAAGGGGACATGCTCTATAAGCCAAGGGCCGGCGGTTTGCAACGTATGCACGGCGCCTTTGTGACCGATGAAGAAGTGCGCTCCGTGGTGAACTTCTGGAAACAAGAGCAAAAGGTAGAATACCTTATCGACTTTACTTCTTACGGAACACAGGCGGACGAAACATCACACCACGACCACGAAGAGGGCTTTGACTCTCTTTATGATACCGTGCTTGAGCGCGTGCTTGAAATGGACGAGGTTTCTATTTCCATGTTGCAAAGACAATTCAAACTAGGCTTTGGACGCGCAGGCAGAATTATGGATCAACTCCATAGAGAAGGCATTGTGGCGGCGCAGCAAGGTTCAAAAGCACGAAAGGTTTTGAAGTAGAAAATAAGAAAACAAAAAGAACCTATCGATATGACGTAATTTCGCATATCAATAGGTTCTTTTTGTTTTATATTTTAATCGTTTTAGTATAAAAAGCGATATTTACTACTTTTCGTTTCTATATACAGTAGTTTTTGTTTTCCAGAAAGCATCCATGATATATTTCCATTCCCATCATAGCTCTTGAGAAGAGAATGGCGACTAGCTGACATAACAAATTTATTATTACTTTCAACAAATGGGTTAGATCGCAACCAATCTTTTTCAGTGTATACTAAACCATAGCTTTTGCCAATATCAAGCATAGTTCTACAATCTAAGTCTCACGTCATTCCAATTTGCTAGTTATTAGGAGGGAGGAAACCCTTTTGTGTATAAAAGGGAGTTTTCCAATCTCTCCACGAGCACCCCCTCCCCCTTTCCTCAAAAAACTTTAATAATGGGGCGATAAATTTAAAAAAAGTATGTTTTTTATTATACCATACTTTTAGGTTTAAAGAGTATAGGAATGACGTGTCTAAGTCTTTATTGGCTTGTTTTCCTTGTAGCAATATCCTTTTGTATCGTCTATACAGATTTTTAAAAGCGTACATTAAGAAGCTTTGTTCTAAATTGTTTTCTTTTTTCTTTATTTAAAATACAACAAGCTAAAAGCCGTACAACAATAGGTGGAATTCTGTCATTACCTTCTTTTATGTTATCCTCTACTGTAATCTCTACAGGAGGAACTACAGATGTATTGGCAGTGTCAATTTTTTTTAAGGGTTTTACGATAGAATTATACGCGTCAATTTCTATGAATGTGATAGCAAAAGTTATTATTGCAGAAGAAACTTGATGCCTGCCATCTAAGCAAATGATTGTTGGAAAATATTTATTTATTAAATTAACATACCAGCAACTGGGTTTTATTGTACAATGGGCGTTTTCTCCATTTGCAAGCAGGGTAATTGCAGCTGCATGGTGTAAATTAAAATAACAGTTCTGAGAAATTTTAGAAATATTTTCAATAACTTCTTCAAGTTCAGTTTCTGGAATGTGTTCAAAAACATCTGTACTTATCACTAAATCAGCAGTTTTGACAGGTATTTGCGTACGTCCAGGTATAGCAGGGTCATACCCATAAAATTCTATTTCTGGAAAAATTTTACTTAATTCATTGATAAGAGCACCTTTACCACAACCATAATCTAACACTACTTTTGGTTTTAAATATTCGATAAACAATATAAGTTCGGGCGTATGCACACTACCAGTTGAACCGTATGTAGCATTATTTTTATGTAACTCTTGATAAAGTTTTACTTTAGCTGTATCACTATTCATTTTCAGACTCCTTTAATATAAAAAAATACTTTGTATAGTATCACTAGCAATCAAAAAGTTTAAGAAGTATTTCTTGTTCTCTCAAAAAATCGTGCCCCCCTTTGGGGTTTTGTCTATGATAATGCTTACTAAAATCTTCAATTTCAGCATCTTTATTAACAAATGTAAAGCCGTAGCAATCCGTAATAGAAAATTCAGGGTTTACTTTTTTCACCAAGTAAATCATCATAAAACCTGTACTTGGGGTATAAAGAGAGTATTTTTCAGCAATTTCTTTATAAAGCTCATTCGAAAAAGATGTTATTGTCACACCGTTCTTAAGCAAACCACTAAGTCGTTCTACTTTATTTGTATAGGAATGTAAGTACGGTGATAAACGCAAAACACAAAATTCTAAGTCAGGAGTGCCACAGTTTATGCCAGGTTCAATGAAAGTCCAAATATTCGTTTTCGAACCATAATAAGGTTGATACTTTGGAGATGTATCATAGGTATTAAATCTAATAACAATATCATAACTATCAATTACTTGACCATATTCCTCTGTTAAGGGGGCATTTCCAACGATTGCAACTTTTTTATTTTCTATATATCTTTCTAAGGCATTATCCTCTGCTGCTTTTTTCATATTTCTAAAAAGAAAATCCGCAGATGCAATATCATCAGAATAATAACCAAGTTGAGCAGCTAAATGAGCGACCGGAAGGTAGAAATGTACCAAACTTTCATTATAATCTGATATGTAGTTTACCAGTATTTTATTTGCTTCTGCTTCTCTGTTTTCAAGCAGTAAGTATGATATATATGCAATATAAACTGTCGGTAAGTAGCTGCTTTCCTTAAGGTCTTCTGCCATTAAATCAAAAAAATCAGAAAGAAAATTATAGTATTGATAACTTGTCAGTAAATTTCCAATAACAAACTGATATGACTCACTTTTTCTTTTATGAATTTTCTTTAATAATTGTTTTAAGGATTTAGTATATACATCGAAAGACTTACTATCACCTGAAAACATTAGCATATATAACGCAAACCTTATTTGCTCAAAATAAATTTCTTCTGCTAGCTCAGTATTATATGCCAAATTGTAATATCCATATTTAGCAGATGACAATTTCTCAGCCATATTAGGAATGGTTAGCAAGTCTTTATCAAGCAAATCAGTTAATATATCTTTCGAGATAGTTTGCTGAATCAAAAGTTGTTTGACTACTTGCTGTTCGTTTAAAATGGTATCTATAGTGCTTGCTGATGATAAATATTTATCAAATAACTCATTAATAGAACTTCTTATAGCTGTTTGCTCTAGTAGAAGTTGTTTGACTACTTGCTGTCCGTTTGAAATGGTATCTATATTACTTGCTAATGATAAATATTTGTCAAGTAAATCATTATTAGAACCTTTTATAGCTGTTTGCTCTAGTAGAAGTTGTTTGATTTCTTCCTGTTTATGCAAAATGGTATTTAAAGTATTCTGTACATATAAATCATTTTTATTAAGCTTATACGAATATTTTTTGCTTTTCTCAAAAAACTTCTGATTTGATGTAAGTTTAAATAGTAATCTATAAATACTTTTTTTCAAAAAATAGGAAAATCTCATAATACTCCTCAAAATGTACTTCATTATTTTTACTATCATCATCCGTGACAGCGCAGATTTGTGATTCCGGTTTGAATGACGTTTATCAGAATTTATCAGGAATGAGTTCCCCGAGTGTGCTGTGAGAGGCAAATCGAGTTGTAAAAATTCTTTCTTTTTGACAAGCCCTCGCAGGCCTTTCATTCTATCACATTAATTCATTTTAAATATTTTCACGTTTCAACAAACACCAAAATCTCTTTAGAAATACGTAGTTAAGCCAATGCCCCACCATCCCTTGATATTTCTATACTATTTTTTTGTAAAACTCCAGTGAAAATTGCCGAGGTTAATTGACTGCCCACGTTATTCCAATTTGCTTACTCTTGAGAGCCCCCCTCCCCTTTTCTCAAAAAACGGTAATAAAGGGACGGTAAATTTTTAAAAAGTATTTTTCTTATTATACTGTTAGGCATTTAAATATAATTGGAATGGTGTTGCCTGCTTTGGTCTGTTTTGAAATTTCAATTTTCCTTCATTTTTCAAAAAGTTACTCCAACGCTTTCATGTATAAAACTGCTGTTATTCTATTGGAAATTTTCTACGACAACACTTTTTGCAACTAATGTTCTATCACGGCAATAGGATATAAAAATCCTTACTTACAAATAGATAGACAACATCCGCACATCAAACATAACTTGAATAATCGATGCTAACTTCGCAAAGACGATACGGTGTTTTTTATGCTCTTTATGTTTCAAGTGTTGTTTTCCCGAATAAAAGATCGTTGACTTTCAGTTTGCCATAAGGCAGTATAAAAACGCATTATACAGAAAATTTCTGGATTTTATTTTAATTACATTATTTGATGCTGTGGGGATATTATGAAAAAACTATTTTTACACCTTGGACTTCCAAAGACTGGTTCAACATCCTTTCAGTATACTTGCAGGCAAAATATTAATTTACTTGAGAAGCAAAATTTTATATACCCTATATTAAATAGTTCACATATTTCAGTTAAAAATAATCCCGAACATCATTTTATGATTCATTCTTTATTTATGAACAAACCTGAAACTTTTATTTCAAACATTCTTTACTCAGATGGAGATATAGAAGGGCTAAACCAATACTATTTAAAAACATTTACTGACACTTTAGAATCAGATAAGAATGTAATATTATCAGCTGAAGGCATTGCTTCTTTACCCGTTGAAAAATTAGAAGAGTTTAAAAACTTTCTTTTAAAGTACGATGTTGAGATTATACCTATTGCAGTAATTAGAAGCCCATATAGTTTTAATTGTAGTTGTATGCAGCAGTGGATAAAAGTTGGGATAAAAAATAATATATCCTTTGTAAAACAAACTGAAGAACTTGATAAAATAAAAAAAGTATTTCCTAACACTTATTTTGAATCATTTAAGAAAGTATGCACGCATCCACATGGACCTACCGGTTTTTTATTGGATTTTATGGGTGTCGATTATGCTGATTTTCATTTTATTTCTACTCAAGTTGGATTATCAAACACTCTTACACGCGTACAAAGCGCTCTAAATGTTTTTGAGCCAAGTTCAAGAAATAATCAAAAAAATCCAAAGTTTCTTGATGTGACAGGCTTAGACGATAAAGAAGCATTTCCCGATAAATATTTCCTTACAGAGGAAGAATACTCCTTAATTAAAACAGAATGTGATGCAGAAAACACATATATCAAAGAACATTTTGGAGAAGAATTTACAGACAGAGAAATCAAATTTTCGCACGAAGATGGCACAATAAAGCTATGCAAGGTAATAATTAATGCCCTTACAGCGCAAAAAGATGAGCAATTAGAGAATAAAGAAACTCACAATAGCACTCAATACAGTTTACAAGAACAGCCCAATAATTTACAGGAACAGCACAGCAAGCTAGAAGAACGATACAGTATTTTACAAGAACATCATAACAACTTAGAACAACAATACAGCAACTTACAAGAACATCACACTAATTTAGAAGAACGATATAATAATTTACAAGGACATCACAGCAATTTAGAAGAACTACACAACACCTTACACGAACAGCACACCAGTTTAGAAAAAGCCTACAGCAGTATAGAAGAACGATACAACACCTTACAAGAACAGCATAACAATTTGGAAGAAAGCTACAACAATTTAGAAGAACGCCATTTTGAAATTTCTACTGATAGCACGCTTTTTAAATGCATAAAATTCAATTATCAACGCTATCGAATTTTAGCTGAAATAACTTTTGGAAAAAGAAAAGTGCGTTACAAAAAGAAAAAGCAATTCTATAAAAATGCTATACTGAAACTACGACAATCAGAACAGTCTACCACTTTCACGCACTAAAAATGAGCGTATTACCGAAAAGGTATGCGCTTCTCTACCTTTTCTTAAATTGCTGTTTTTGATTTTTAGGCTATCTTAAATAATGTTTCTTAACATAGCTCATAATTTCGCAAACTGCTTGATCTACACTGAGTTTGTCTGTATCTATCACTATCTCAGCGTGTATTGGTTCTTCATAGATATCGCTAATACCTGTAAAGTTAGTGTATATTCCTTGCATTGCTTTTTCATATACGCCCTTAGTGTCCCTTTTTTTACAGCTTTCTATGTCAGTTTTTAAGTAAACTACTATATTATTTTTTACAAGCTGCCTAACAGATTTTCGAGACTCAGAATAAGGGGTAACAAAGGAACACACTGTAGAGATAGAGTTATGTTGTAAAACTTTTACTAGATGCCCAACTCGCGTTATATGCTCGTTTCTTTCTTCTCTGCTAAAGCCTAAGTCAGGTACTATAGCTCTAACATCTCTAGAATCAATTCTTTCAAGAGGAATATCGAATTTCTGCAGTTCCTTATAGACCTTATCACCAATTGTAGTTTTACCTGAAACTGGAAGACCGGTAATCCAAAGATTAAATGGCTCTATTTTCTTTTTTCCCCATCTAATTTTTGCCCAAATTTTTTCATGTAACCAAAACAGAAGGATTTTTGCACACCACTCAAACGCTCCTGCAGCTATAGCTAAATCTAATCTTCCAAAAAAAAGATAAACAATCAATATAGTAGTAGTTGTTGCAAGAACTCTCCATGAAACACCTTTGAATAAAAATCTTCTATTTGTTTCTCTATACATTAGCTAATATCCTTACATTTCCATTCGGGAAAGTTTCGTATTATATAAGCATTGAGCTCTATTTCTGCTTTGGTATATTGCCTTATTATCTCTTGCTTTGAAGATTGTCCAATAATAGCCCTTTCAAACATTCCTGCACCTACAGTATTATTTGTAAGTTTGTCGATAACAATAAAACTGCCTGTAGACCTATTTTGTGAATAAATATCAACTGCAATTTTTTTATCAAGTGATAAAGTGCATTTTGCAATATCATTTAAGAGCAAAGTTGCTCCTTCAATATTCTCAAAGGTATTGATATTTTTCTTAAATTCTATGGAATTAAAAGCACCATTCACATTTAAAGTTGTATGCTTAATAATATAATTTTCATTTATTTTCATCGGCTTATCATCTAACCACACTAGAAAACAAGAAAAATAATTTGAAATTATAGGAATATCATCAGTCTTTACAATCATATCTCCGCGGCTTACATCAATTTCATCATCCAAAGTAATAGTTACTGCAAGCGGCGCACATAGCTTCTCAACACTCTCTACGACTTCATCTTTATTTATTGGTCGCAATTCTTTGAGTTCACTTGAAATAATTGATTTTACTTTAGATTTTTTTTGAGATGGAAGAACTGTAACTTCATCACCTACTTGGATTTCGCCACTAACTATTGTTCCACAAAAACCTCTAAAGTTTAGGTGCGGTCTTAAGACATATTGTACAGGAAGCCTAAAGCTGCTCGTCGTCAAGCTCTTACTTGTTATTGAAATAGTATCAAGCAATTCCATAAGAGTCTTATCTTTATACCATGAACATTTTTCTGATTTTTTTACAATATTATCACCAGTTAGAGCTGAAATTGGAATATATTTGAAGTCTATATTATTGCAGTGTGGAAGGTTTGGGATTATTTTTTCATATTCTGACTGTATTTCAATAAATCTACTTTCTGAAAAATCTACCAAGTCCATTTTATTTATAGCAACGATAACATTTCTAATTCCAAGCAAAGCAACAATATAAGAATGTCTTTTTGTCTGTGTAAGTACACCTTTTCGAGCATCAATTAGAATAATTGCAAGATCAGCGGTGCTTGCTCCTGTTGCCATATTTCTCGTGTATTGCTCATGCCCAGGAGTATCTGCAATAATAAATTTTCGTTTATCTGTTGTAAAAAATCTATAGGCAACATCGATAGTAATTCCTTGCTCTCGCTCACTTGCAAGACCATCAACCAAGAGAGCTAAATCTAGTTTATCTCCAGTTGTTCCAAATTTTTTAGAATCTTTTTCTATATTTGCTAATTGATCCTCAAAAATCATTTTTGAATCATACAATATTCTTCCAATCAGTGTTGATTTGCCGTCATCTACACTTCCACACGTAATAAATCTGAGTATGTCTTTTTGTTCATGTGTTTTCAAATATTGTTCTATATTTTTACCTATCAATTCAGAGTGTTGAGACATTAAAAATACCCTTCTTGCTTCTTTTTTTCCATTGAGGATGCTTGGTCGCCATCAATTAATCTTCCTTGGCGCTCACTCGTTGTGCACAACAACATTTCTTTTATAACTTCCGGTAAAGTATTTGCAGTAGAATTAATAGCCCCGGTAAGAGGATAGCAACCTAAAGTTCTAAATCTCACCATCTCTTTCTGTGCTGTTTGCCTCAACTCTTCAGGCATTCTAGTATCATCAACTAGGATTTTAGTTCCCATATACTCTACAACTTCTCGTTCTTTTGCAAAGTATAGTTCAGGAATTGGAATTTGCTCTAAATATATGTATTGCCAAATATCTAGCTCAGTCCAATTTGAAAGAGGAAACACACGTATTGACTCTCCTCGATTATGTTTTGAATTATAAAGATTCCAAAGTTCGGCTCTCTGATTTTTTGGATCCCATCTATGATTTTTATCCCTAAATGAATAGATTCTTTCTTTTGCGCGTGATTTTTCCTCATCACGCCTTGCTCCGCCAAAAACAGCATCAAATTGATATATATCAAGCATATTTTTTAGAGCTTCAGTCTTCATAATGTCTGTATGAAGTGCACTTCCATGTTCAAAAGGAGAAATATTCATCTCCAAACCTTTTGGGTTTGTATAAACAATAAGTTCCATGCCCACTTCTTTAGCCCGTCTATCACGAAATTCAATCATTTCTTTAAATTTCCACTTCGTATCTACATGAACTAAAGGTAATGGTGGTGGTGCTGGATAAAATGCTTTTTGTAATAAGTGTAACATTACAGAAGAATCTTTTCCTACACTATAAAGCATTGCCGGATTCTCAAATTCAGCAACAACTTCGCGCATAATATATATAGACTCTGCTTCCAGTTGTTTTAAATGAGTAATTTTTTGTGCACTTTCCAAAATCATCTATTACCTCACTACAAACCAAGGATTAAGTAAATCTTTTTTATTATATTTCATAGCGGTATTATCGTTATAGTCATAAGTCATTTTACCGCTTTCACGCACAATAGCATCGGCCGCAGCGGTATCCCATTCCATCGTTGGAGCAAGTCGTGGGTAGATATCAGCAGTTCCATCAGCTACCATACAGAGTTTCAAACTCGACCCCTTAGATACTGAGACTCTCTCTCTACCTTCTGATTCTAAGTTTGCTATAAACTCCTCTGTTTCTTTTGAGAGATGTGACTTAGATGCAACGATAACATAGTTTTTTTCATCTCGAACTACCGGTAACTTCTTGATATCGAAAAGTGAGGAAGCTTCAAAACTGGCTACAAATGCTCCCATTCCCTTTTTTGCATAATATATTTCCTGTAAGGCTGGGGCCACGACAACACCCATAACAGGTATTCCATCATGTATAAGCGCTATATTAACAGTAAATTCATCATTTTTCTTTATAAATTCTTTCGTTCCGTCTATCGGGTCAATACAAAAGTAATATTTCCAGTTTTTTCGAACTTCATAAGATACTTGTTTATTTTCTTCTGACATAAGAGGAATATTTGGAAATAGCTTTTCTAAGCCTGAACAAATAACTTCATTCGCAATTTTATCTGCGACTGTCAAAGGAGATTTATCATCTTTAAACTCTACTTGAAAATCTTGTCGATAAATTTTCATTATCTCATTTCCAGCCTGTAGGGCTATATCAATAAGGTCTTGAAGCTTCATGTTTTCTAAAGCAAAATTCATCTTTTATTCCCTTATGTAGTTATGATTATGCAAGTATTCAAAAAGCATAGCAACACCTTGTTCTATACTAGTTGTCGCTGTATTTATCTCTATTTGCGGATTGTCAGGAGCTTCGTATGGTGAGGCAAGTCCTGTAAAGTTTTTTATTTCTCCTTTTCTTGCTTTACTATAAAGCCCTTTTGGATCTCTTTGTTCACAAACTTCTAAAGGAGTATTAACAAAAACCTCAATAAACTCACCGTTTTCAAATAAGTTCTTCGCTAGTTCTCTATCAGCATGAAAGGGACTTATAAAAGCTGTAAGAACAATCACTCCACTATCAACAAAGAGCTTTGCCACTTCAGCTACCCGTCTTATATTTTCCACTCTGTCTGCTTCACTAAAAGTCAGATCTTTATTTAGTCCATGCCGTACATTGTCTCCATCTAAGAGGTACGTTGTAATATTTCTAGTATAAAGTTCAACTTCTAAGGCATTTGCTAGTGTAGATTTACCACTTCCTGAAAGTCCTGTAAACCATAACACACAGGGTTTTTGCTGAAGCTTTTTAGCCCTATCCTTTTTTGTAATACTTGAAGGATGCCATACAATATTGTTCTTCATTTACCTAGTCTTCCTTAAAATTTTACACTTATACCAGTAAACTACGCGTATACCTATTTCAAATTTCCCAAAACAAACTCATGTATACAAGCACTTGTTCTGTCCAATTCTTTTTCACCCAAGGCCGGGAATGTTCCCACCCAGAAGGTATTATTCATAATATAATCGGTATTGGGAAGCTGTTGGTAGTGTTCTTCGCCTAACTCACTTGATACGAGTACATCAGAATTATTGATTTTTAATTTGATAGCATTATCTACCATCATCGGTTGGCGCAATACGTTACCCGCAAAAAGCTGACGTGTGCCAATACCATTGCTTTCCAGATATTCC
>CAYJPS010000078.1:0-11515 GCA_964372135.1 uncultured Treponemataceae bacterium
AAAAAAGATCATCATGAATTGTAAAACTATAGGTTTTATTTCCCTCGCTATCACTAGTAATAGAAACATTTTCTACAACAGTTGGGTTTAATACAATTTCTCCTTCGGGAGTAAGATCATAGGTAGACACATACCCACCGGTAAGCGTTTTTACAGCAAGGTCGTACGCACTGTTTCCAAAGCCACTTATAAAATCGCCATTCATTTCGGGCGTTCCAACCATTAATGTATCTAATGGCACTTGCGATGTAAGATTTTTTACTTTAGATTCGTCGTTCGATGCAGAACAAGACATAAAAAAAGACTGTATAACTATCAGCGATAAAAACAGCCCGAATAGGTTTTTCATAGTTTTTCTTCCTCTTCTATATATAAGTATATCACACTGGTAGCATTAGTGTAAAGGTAAGAGGGTTGAAAGAATAAAAGATTTTTTGAAGTTACGCAGGGTGTTTGCCACAAGCAAACCCCTGCAGTCATATATCCCCATAGTCGCTTGCTCGCGGCAAGCGACTATGGGAAACTAATAAATACCTATTTAATATTACACAACTTCACACTAAAACAACAGCCCTCTTTTTGAAATATCGGTTTCATATGAAAGCATATCATTAAATATTACAAAATCTGGTTTTTGTACTTTAAAAACGCCAAGTTCATTTTTTAATTTTGTAGTTAATTCATTGCAAAGTTTTTCTGCATCGCTTTTTTGCTGTGTTGATAATTCCTTAACTACATAGTTCGTTGACATATGAAATACGTATTCATCATGCTCAGCATGGCATATACCTAGTTGTTTAGATACGGTATCTCGAAAATCACGTAGCATTTTATCAATTTGATCATTGTGTGCTTTAAGTCTAACTGATCCAATAGTACATTTGTCTACTTCCATCAGAATATTGTCTGGAAATTTAATTTGATCAACTTTTTGTTTTAAGATTTTATCTATCTCAATAAATTTAAGATTTTTATCAATATAGTTTGGCCACTGTTCTGTATCTCTATCAATCTCTCTCAATAAGGGCAAAATCGTCATATGAAATGAAGTGTTTGGAAGCTCCGCAAGGCAATCAGAAAAAGAAGACTGCCTCAAGATATCCACAGTTTCTTCAAGCACTTTTCGTGTATGCGAATTTTCATCATTCACAAAGCTAATAATAGTTGTTCCATAATAGGGAATTGCATTTCCTTGTTTGTCAAATTTAAATTTTGCGGACTCAATTGAAAACATAAAATTCTCCTTACAATTTTTTATTTTTTGAGAATATTTCTCTGCCTTGAACCAAAGAAATAATAGTGGTAGAAACTACCATAATAATTACAGAATAAACAAAGCTAAGCATTTGGGTTTCTGGAAAAGCGGTCGGACTATTAGCGGCGTTTATCACAACCCCCAAAGGTTGATGCAGTGGGTGGAATAAAAAAACCGACGCATTATATTCAGCAAGCAAACCAATAAAATTAAGTAAAACAACTGATATTGCAGTAGGGCTTAATATTGGTAATAACACTTTAAAATATGTTTTAACAGAAGAAGCACCTAGATTTTTGGCAGCTTCTTCAAGCGCACCGTCTAAACCTATATAGGCTGATTTAATCATTCTTAAAGTATAGGGTATTCTAACGATGACATATCCTATAAAAAGGAGGTATAAAGTTCCACTCCATACATTCCCAAAAGTAAATATGCTAGGTTGAGAAAAACTCATTACAAGTCCTAATGCAATTAAAGTAGATGGCAAAAACCACGGGATTTGCAAAAAAAGTTCCAAATACGTTGATGATTTATTTTGGTTTTTAGTTATCAATCGAGCAAGAAAAAGTATTATTGAAACTACAACAACTGAAGCTAATGTAGCATAAATAATACTAGTAAATACAGGCTGAATCCCTGTTATAGAATTAAACACATTTAAATAATGTTCTACCGTTAAATTCCCCAAATTAAATATACCACTGTACAAGTCTTTTACTGGCATAAATGAGAAAATAATAATTACAAGCAATGGTATTGTTTGAATAAGAGCAACAATATGCGCAAAAGCTGTAATAAGGTTTCTAATAGCCGAGTTTTGAATTTTTTGTCTTAATAGAGGTGTTTTACTTTTAGAAACAGAACGATAATTTCTTTTTTTCTCTATGTGATTTGAAATTAATAAGACTATCACTGTCACAATCCCCAAAAAGAATGCTAATACAGCAGCATAATTTCTTGTTGTTAGCGTATTTGAAAAAGAAAATATTAAGGGGTTTATTGTTTCAAACTTCTCTCCACCTAAAACTTGTGGTGTTGCAAAAGCCGACATCCCTATAATAAAAGAAAGAATACTTGCCGCGAAAATGGCAGGCGTAAGAGTTGGTAAAGCAACTTTCATTAAAATTCGATGGCTTTTTACTCCCATATTCTGTGCCGCCTCAATTGTTTGAAAGTCTATGTTCTTAAGTGCTTTTCTTACAAACATAATATGATTTGCTGTACCTGCAAATGTCATCTCTATTAGTACAGCTCCATAGCCTTGAAACCAAAGCGGGTCAAAGTCTGAAAACACTTTCATTAAATTTGTAGTAACGAATCCTCTGCTTCCCAAGATAAAGTTATAGGCCATAACAAGTACCATGCCATTGCAAACCAAGGGAGAATAATATGCTATATTAAGCCATTTTCTACCCTTTATTTCAAAATAATCAAGGCAAAGTATCTGAAATATACCTAGTATATTCACTGTCAAACTAAGTGATAAACCTAGTATAAAAGAGTTAAGCATACTTGCACGAACTCTTTCAGAATTAAAAATTTGTTTTATTGGTGCAAAATCAAAGGAACCACTAGAAAACAATGTTATTTTTATAAGGCTAATATTAGGGTAAATTAGAAAAGTGAAAATAACCCAGCATATAATTGACCAAACAACAATATTTCCTAAGTTTTTTTGAAGTTTATAACTACTTGTTAGGAGTCTCATATTACTTCACCTCTTCAAATTCCATCAAATCAGAGGGATGGATATATAAAGTAATCGTACTACCAATTGTAATTTCTTCACACTGATCATTTGAGACACTTTTGATTTCAGTATTTCCAACAACAAACGTTTTTCGGCTTGTCATGCCAAAAAATTCTTCCGAAACATACTTTGCCTTAAACTTGCAATAAAGATTTTCTTCTCTTTCAGAAATAAAAGTTTTTACCGATTCTACCCGAGAATAGACATTTTTTTCCGCAGGTACTTTTGTGCCAGTTGGTAACTCCATCGCATTAACCACTTCTTCTGTTATTCTATTTGTATCTCCAATAAAATTTGCAACAAAATCTGAAATAGGTTTATGATAAATTTCTTTCGGTGTTCCTATTTGCTCAATATATCCATTATTAAAAACTGCAATCCTGTCTGATAGTGTCAAAGCTTCTTCTTGATCATGTGTTACATATACCATAGTAGTACCCGAAACTATCTGTATTCGTTTCAATTCTACACGCAATTGCTTTCGAAGTTTTGCATCTAAGTTTGATAAAGGTTCATCTAACACTATAATTTGTGGGTTTAAAGCTAGAGCTCGAGCAATTGCAACTCTCTGCTGTTGACCCCCTGATAACTCAGAAACATTTTTTATAAGTTGTTCTTCACTAAGGTTTACCATAGAGACTACTTCATCTACCCTTTTATCAATGTCTTCTTTTTTCCACTTGTTCTCTTTTAGCCCAAATTCAATATTTTTTCTAACAGTCATTGTTGGGAATAAAGCATAGCTTTGAAAAACCATTCCTATACCACGCTTTTCTATTGGTTTGAATGTAATATCCTCACCATTTACCACAACTTGTCCTTTAGTAGGTTCAATAAAACCAGCTAAAGCACGAAGTGTTGTTGTTTTTCCACACCCGGAAGGGCCTAAGAAAGTGAAAAATTCACCTTTTTTTATTTCTAAGTTTAAATTATTTATTGCTGTAAATTCACCAAACTTTATTTCAATATTTTTTAGATTTATCACTATAAGCACCTTCCTGTGTATTATTTTTAGATAATCAAAAGACTAGTAAATTTCTAGTTGAATCTTGGCTACCCATTGATCCATCATACTATTAATGTACTTCCAATCTGCCTCGACTGGTTTGTAATTATCTTTGATTTCTTTGATTGTTGGAATCATTTTGTCTGCAGCATCTTCATTTGCAACCATATTCCCAAATTCTGCAGCAAATGCTCCTATAACTTCCGCACTTCCCAACCAATCAGCAAACCTCATTGACTCCTCTAAGATAGCTAAATTATCATTAGCAACCACACCGATTTGGTTTGTATTCGTAGGCTCCCCATAGTTTGTATAAATAACAAGAGGTTCTACGTCAAATGCTTCACTTTTCTGTTGTAATCCTGAAGCATACGTATATGTGATAGGAATTTTTCCTGATGCCATATTTCCGAAATCGTCTTCTCCTCTTGGTGTTTTATATCCATTGTCGAAGTACATTTCAATAGCTTCCCATCCTTCATCAGAAACACCTAATTCTCCATTTGGATCTAGGTATTCACTTAAAATTGAACCGATAATAGCCCTATTTGTATTTCCAGTAAATGTATTTGGTACAGCGTATTTACCATGAAACTCTTCGTTTTTCCATAAATCTGAATAATCACTAGGCGCATTTGCTTCTGTGTATATGTCAGGATTTGCTACCATCACTTTTGGTTGAATTTCATACGACCATGAATAACCATTTTCAACTGAAAGTCCTTTTACTTTGTCTGCCCAGCTTGGTGTATATTCAGCTAAAGCTCCAGCTCCAATCATAGCAATAAATTGGTCTTCCGTAGGACCCCAAACAACATTTGTCGTTGGATTGTTTACCTCTGCTATTACACGAGAAGTAGCATCACCACCTCCAATTTCTACGTAGGCAACATTAAACCCTGCAGCTACAGCTCTCTCGTTTAACCACTCGGTACGACCAGTGGCCAAACTGTTACTGATTAAAACAATTCTTTCTCCATTTGATGTAGAGCTTTGCGCACCTGAGTTTTCATTTTGCTCTTGGTTCTTTGTACACATTGTTAGTAGAAAAAATGCAACTAAAACCATTGCAACCATCGCAATTACATTTCTTTTTTGTAATTTCATAAACTACTCCTTTAAATTACTTTTGTAATTCAACTTTAAATTTTATAAATGCACGATCATCAAAACTGTTTTGCCCACTAACCATACCTTTCGTAGATGGATAGTTTATATACATTTGATAATCATCAATTATACATTGTTTCAGCACTTCTTCTGTTTCAGTTAAAGTGGGTTTTAATAATATATAACCATCACTAGAAAATACTATATCATGAGCATTTTTATCTAGTGCTATTTTTTTAATAAGTTCATCGGGAATATCTTCCCCATTTATCACGGAATACCCGTATGAAGTATCAGTTTTATTTGCAAATGCTGTTGCCCCCAAAATCCAAGGTAACACAAATTCCCTACCTACATCTTTTGTATCATCTAATGAATTATTTTTACGAATATGCAATATCAAGCTTCTCATTTCAGCACAAACAATATCGCTTTTTTTAGGGTTGAGGTACAGTTTTCCATCTACTAAAACCTGGCAATCACCAATCATCCAGATTTCTCTGAAATGATTTGAATATATCACTGCAGATGCTGCAATGCCTTTTTGTCCTTTATCTTCACTAAAATCTACACTTTTATAAGCATCGCGTATTTTTTCATTACAAGAAGAAATTATGGCCTGGCAAGTATCGGTTGAATTTGCTTGCTCAATGGATTCTTTGATTAATTCATACGCAAGCTTTCCAGGTGTTTTGCCATCAAATTTAAAATCAGTTTTTGCAGTAACACCATCAACAACTGCTATAAATCCATCAGTTATAATAATATCATCTTCACAATCGATAGAGTTACTTTTAGGCATTTTAAATGTTTCGATAATTTCCATGTTATCTCCAAGCCTTTCCTTTAGTTTGTACATTTCTTTCTATATACACTAATAATAAGAGATAGAGACTGTATTGACCAGTATTTTTTGTCCAAAAAACATTGCATTTTGTCTTTTAACTTCACAAACCCAGTAAGCCAAACTTACTTACTATACTTAAGTAATGAATTATTGCCTGTTAAAGATATTTATTAATTCACTGAAAATATGGGATTCAATTTAAATTGAAAATTTTATTTTTTTTTATTATTTTTGTATTTCTCGGATTGCAATACATTTCAACATATTTTATACTTATATAAAATTTTGAAAGGACAAACGCATTAATGCAAAAGAAAGTACAACCAACTAATTATGTTCCTAAAATACCAATGAAACAACGTGATGTTGAAGTTAGATACAAAAGTGACTTAACTCTATCTAAAATTCAAGCAAGCAAACATGTTTACTATGAGTTTTATTTTTTAATTTCAGGAAAAGTTAAATATACTATTGAAAATACTACATACAACCTTAGAAGTGGAGATGTATTACTTATTCCACCAGGACAATACCATCATGCAATGATTGAAGCAGGCGAGGTAAAATATGAACGATATGTTATGTGGTTATCTCAAGATTATATACAATCCTTATCATCGCAAAAAACAAATCTTTCTTTTGCCTTTAATGCCATAGATTTATGGGGGCAATGCATAAATGTATCACCCGATATGCAGGTAGTTTTTACAGGTTTGTTACAAAAGATTCTAACCCAATCAAATTCACAAGAATATGGAGCGGATCTGTTAAAAAATTTTTATGTTACCGAGCTGCTTGTACATATCGTACGCTTAAAACTATATAAGAGTAGTTTTTACTCAGAGCGGGACTTCAATGATAACAAGGTTGTGTATGAGGCATTAAACTTTATAGACGTACATATAAAAGCCCCAATTACTATAGACGATATTGCAAAGCGCTTATTTGTTTCTCGTTCGCACCTTTCAAAAAAATTCTCAGAATTTATGGAGATACCTATTCACCAATATATCACGAAGAAAAAATTATTTCTAGCTAAGTTCGACTTATTGGAGGGTACCTCAATGGAAATTATTTGTGGAAATTACGGTTTTGAAAACTACAGTACTTTTTTTCGCGCATTTAAAAAAGAATTCGGAGTTTCCCCACGCACATATATTAAAAACATGCAATAAAAGCCGCGAGCAAACCCCTGCAGTACTTGTTACAAATCTCCGTAGTCGCTTGCTCGCGGCAAGCGACTACGAAAATACAAGCGACTACATAAAATAAATCGCCTGCAAGAAAATAAATTTTCTACTTATTTGCGCCTCTTAATATGTTTGCAATATCCTCTTTTTTGAGTGCTTTAGCAGAACCAAGTGTTCTTTTTCCAAAGTATGTGCCACTTTCTGCCATAATATCAATTTCTTCTTCTGTAGCATCTTTTCCAATTAGTTCTTTAAATGTAACAGGAGATCCAATTTCTGAAAAGAATCTCTCCATCGCATCAATACCTAAAAGAGCAGTCTGCTTAGCATCGCCGGTATCTATAACATCCATTACATTTGTTGCAAATTTAACAAACCTATGCGGAATGCTATCCATTACATATCGTGCCCAAGATGGCCAAACAGTAGAAAGCCCCGCACCATGCGAAACATCAAAAAGACCACTTACTTCATGTTCAATTTGGTGTGTTGCCCAGTCTCCGCCTCCACTACCGCAGCCTGTTAAACCATTATGAGCTAAACTACTTGCCCACAAGATGCTTTCTCGAGCAGCCATATTTTGAGGATCTTTTTTTAAATCGCGAGCACTTCGCATAACAGATTTTAATAGACTTTCTGCAATACTGTCATTAATATCAAAGTCACCATTTGGATGGAAGTATCGCTCCATTGTATGCATTAAAATATCAACTACACCGTTTACGGTTTCTTTTTCTGGTAATGTAAGCGTTAACGTTGGGTTTAATAGCGCAAATTTACAAGCACTATAATCACTCGATAAGTCACGTTTTAATAGACCATCTTCTTTTGTAATTACCATTCCATCGCTCATTTCACTTCCTGCAGCTGGAATTGTTAGAATACAGCCAATTGGAGTTGCAGAAGTTGGAAATGCTTTTCTTTCAAAAAAGTCCCACACATCGCCACTGAAAGGAATACCAACTGCAATTGCTTTTGCAGAGTCGATAACAGAACCACCTCCTACAGCTAGAATAAAATCTACTCCCTCTTTTCGAGCAATTTCAATACCTTCATAAACGGTAGTAATTCTTGGATTAGGCACAACCCCACCAAGAAACACATACGGAATATTTTCTGCATCCATTGAGTCTGTTACTTTTTTCATAAGTCCTGTTTTTATTACACGCTCTGATCCATAATGAATTAATACTTTTTTTGCTCCATATTCTTTGAGCATTTTTCCAGCCTTAATTTCGGCATCATTTTCAAAAATCACCTTAGTTGGGGTGTAGTACGTAAAAGTTGTCATAGTACATTCCTCGTTTTATAATATATTTAAATATAGCACGGTTTTATGTGTTTGGCAAGTTTTATTATTCAATGGGTAAGTTATTCATTTTCAAAAAGCTTAATTTATCCATATACCCTCTTTGAAAAATTATTTTACCGTCAACTATATGGAAAAAGCCACAGCCTCTAAAACCTTTTGGATCTTTCCATTCCATTATTGCCCATTCGCCATCTTCAAAAATATTTTCAGGTATGCAAACCATTTCAGCTAAGGAAAATTCCTCTACAAACATATTATGTATAGCACTTTTTCCAACAACAGGTTCAGTTACTACCTGATGGTTTGTGGCATCTGCATGATATAGTTCTGAAAGTGAATCTGCATCTGCGTGGTTAAAGGTATCAATCCAATTTAGTAGCACTTGCTTTGGCGAAAGGCTATTACCTGCAATTACTCGTTTATAGAGGATTCTACTTCCCCCGTCTCCATCAACAATACCTGAGTTTACAAAACCCATTTTTTGATAAAATCTATTTGCCATAGGGGACGTTGTAAAACATTCAAGTTTTATTTCAGTGTAGCCCTTAAAAAGTACATTTGTAGCATAGCCAATAAGTTTTTGGGCAATACCTTTTCCCCAGTATGGAACATCAACTGAAAGCCCTTGTATTTCGTTTTCGTGTGTAAAGATAAAACCTATTACACTACCTGCTTTCATTGCAACTGTAGCATTATCATATATGGCCGATAAATCTCTGTCACAGGCACCGCTATTCAAATATTCGTCAGCTGTTTTATCTCCTAGGTGTGTTCTTTCATACACATCTACAATTTTTCTTCCTAATGCTAAGACTTCCTCTTTTTCTTTTGCACTTGCTTTTTTTATGATAACGCTCATATTACTTCCTTCACTATTTCTATACTATAACATATCCTCATTTAAAAATATACTGCAATCATCTATTCAGTGCTTCATGTTTACAAAAAAAGAGTTGCCCAAATAGACAACTCTTTTTGTAGTATTATATACTATTATTTTTATCGTAGTGCGTTAGCAGCTTCTTCTCCAGCAAGCATTCCCCATACAGTTGATTGTGCATAACCACCTGATTGGTATGTAACTTCACCAGAAGCATATAACCCTTCTACAACTTCACCTTCGCTTGTTAAAGCTTGTCCTCGAACGTTTGTTTCGAGACCGCCCTTTGTCATGTGGATAGCGGACTGAACCTTAGCACCGTAGTAAGGACCTTCACCAAAAGGTCTTCTGATACCATCCTTAGCATTGTATTCATCTATTGTTGCTTGTAGTCCCGCAGCATCTATTCCTAAAGCCGCTGCAATTTCTTCAATTGTTTGTGCAGTTTGATAATATCCATAATCAGTGTGTTTTCTGATTCTATAATGTGAATCATATCCTGCTTGATCGGTGATATAGAAAAAATGTCCAGGTGTACCAGTAGGTCTAGCTGTGCCATTTTCATCGACAGTGAGGCTTAAGTCAGCTCCTCCAGTTAAATGATTTGCTCCTACTAAAACAGTAGGGAAAACACGTGTACTATCCATGTTCATTAACGAATAACCAAGCTCTTCAAATTGTGCAACAAAATCACCTGTTGTTCCCATTTGGTTTGATGTATTGAACTTTTCGATACCAGGACTATATTTTTCTAATAATTCTTTATTATTACTATACCCACCAGTTGCTAATAACGTTATATCTGCATAAATAGTGTATGTTTCGTTTTTGTTTGTTTCAACACTTACACCGACAACAGTATCACCATCTAGTACTAATTCAAGGCCTTTTGTTCCAGTTCGAATATCTATACCAAGAGCATAAGCACTTTTTTCGAGTTCTCGCTGTGTCATTTCACCGCCATATAGCTTATCAGTTGGATATACAGAGGTTGAGGTTTTATTACTTACATAATCTAATGTAATATTATGACTTCTTAGCCAATCATCAAAGATTTCAGTTCCATCTGCCCAAGCTTGAATTCTTTCTGCAGTTTCTCCAGAGTTTTGCTTGCTTGCAATAAAAACATCTTTAGAAACTTCACCACCAATATCTCTCTGAGCTTTAGTATTAAATAAATCATACATACCCAAGTTAAACTTACCATTACCAGATAATATATCTAGTTTTTCGATAAGTATTACATTTATACTAGGGTTTGTTTCTTTTGCAGCAATTGCAGCTGCTAAACCAGATGGGCCACCACCCACAACAAGTAAATCAGTTGAAACATCATCCAATGTTACTGCTTCATGTTCTGGCCCTTGTGTCATAAAAGTAATTTTATGTTCTTCCAGACCTGCTTGATTCATTGCATCCGCCACAGCTGCTTTAACTGCATAAGAGGTAAATGTAGCACCACTTACAGCATCAACAACAGGTGTATTTGCTTCTATTATTCTTTCAATGATTAATGGAAAAGCTCTTTCTGCAACAACTAGCGTTTCTTTTTCCTCTATAATATCGATGTTCGTTATTTTTTCATCAGCAATAGTCACCGCTACTTTTACTTCACCGCCATAACCATTAGCAGTTGCTTCAAAGGTACCATCTTTAGGACCTGCACATGAAACAAAAACCAGTGCTAGCATTATAGCACTTGCAATTTTACAAATTTTATTCATTATTTTCTCCTGAGCGACACAATACAGAATTATACCTGTTTAGTCAAGTAAGTATTACGAAGAAATGATTATAAAAAAGTATGTCTTTTGATACTGATCTAGTTGATCTTCGCGTTACGGAAGTATTTTTACCTTTAAAAATTACTCTTGTGAACTTTTGATATAAAAGCAAACAAAAAGTAATTTTAGTTGAAATATCAAAATTATGTGTTATAATATTATACAGAGAGGAATATAAAAAATTACATGTAATTGTCAATTTTTTATAGCATGTGTAACAATAAAATTTCAAACTAGCATCCTTAACAAAATAAGATAACTCACAAACCTATATATATTAAATAGAAGCGAGGTGTTTATTATGTTTTTTAAGAAGCAAAGTGCTGTGGTGTGGACAGTTTTTTTGGTGGTTGTAACGTTTTCTGTTACAAGTATGTA
>CAYJPS010000079.1:0-11232 GCA_964372135.1 uncultured Treponemataceae bacterium
ATACAAAACCTGTTGATGAAAAATATTTTTTAAGTGGTAGTTTAGATAAATGGAAATTCTTAAAAGGACCAAAACGCATTGAGCGCTTACGACCAAATGGAGTACCGTACACATTTAGCGAGGGTGGAATGTGTTTCCCCGACAATTTAGATAAACCTGCTAGAACTATGTTAACAAGTGAATCTAGTATAAATCGAAGCACACATGTTATAGAAGATGCAATTACAGGAAAGCTACGACTATTAACTCCTATTGAATGCGAGCGTCTCAATGGGTTTGACGAAAACTGGACAAATACCGGTATGCCTCATAAATTTAGATACTTCACAATGGGTAATGCCTTAGTAGTACCAGTAATTGAAAGAATTGCTAATAGGCTTCTTGAAGTAATGTAATTTCTGTTTCTTTTCCTGTTGTCCTATCATGCTCTAAAAAAGCATCTCCGTTAGAGCTGTATACAAAAGGAATATCTAAAATATTTGCATAATCAAGTGCTTGTTGCATACCGGCGCCAACAGAATGTTTATTATCCTTTGCTTCGATAAGCGCAATGGGTAAATTGGGTTTATAATGTAAAAGGTAGTCTGCTCTCTTTCTTTTTCCGCGGGCGGTCTTTTTACCACGTACAATAATTCTACCGTCGGTAAAATTGTATTCAAGTTTGATGTGTTTATGCTTATCCCATCCGGCACTCTCAATTGCAGGGGTAATATAGCGAAGCTTTATATCTTCTTCTGTCATTTCATGCTTTTTCATCAATTCAGACATAAGATCCTCTCTTCTCTCTTACATTATACCACAGAATGAAAAAAAAGTACATGGTAACACCAAATCTGTAACCTTATATGCGTACAATTGTTTACCTTATATCAATCTTCTCATCAGGTCCGAAGGCCCAAAAAAAATTATATGCCTAGACAAAAATCCCTCGCATTCTTACTTTACAAAAAATCGTAAAACATCAGTTTTTTTTAAAAAATTTAAACAAAATCCTGGCACACCTAACCGTTTCATACCCCTCCAAGTTTAAAAAGCCGCGCAAGGACTCGTTGAACCCTCTTGCTACACTCCTTAGAGCAGGGAGCGCAGCGAGCTATGGTGGGGTTTAAGGGGAGGAAAACTACGCGCTGCAAAAAGTTGGTTTCCTCCCCTTTAATGAGTTCCTACGCTTCCAAGCGTAATATAAATTTAAGAAATAATTCTTTAAAAATTAAAAAGTTAAAAAAAAGCCCAGTTAAAAACTGGTAAGTTTTTAGAGCCCCCTATTGTTTCTTAGCCAAAATATCAGTATTATATATATATAAAGATGAAAAATATTTTAGAAATAAAGAACATAAGTAAAAGTTTTGGCGATGTCTCGGTGCTGCATAACTTAGATTTGCATGTTGATGCAGGCGAGTTTATTACATTACTAGGGCCTAGTGGGTGCGGAAAAACAACGCTTCTTAGAATAATTGCAGGGCTTGAAACGCCTGATAATGGATCTATCATTTTAGAGGGGAATGATGTAAGCGACTACCCTCCAAACAAGCGAAATATGAGTATGGTTTTTCAAAACTATGCCCTATTCCCCCACATGACAGTGTCTGAAAATATTGCGTATAGCTTAAAATTAAAAAAGGCTTCAAAGATTTCTATGAAAGAAGCAGTGAGTAATGCGCTTTCTTTAGTGCGCTTAGAAGGCTATGAAGACAGAATGCCAAGTGAGCTTTCGGGTGGGCAAAAACAGCGGGTAGCTATTGCAAGAAGCATTGTAAGTAAACCAAAATTACTACTTTTAGATGAGCCTTTGGGAGCCTTAGATTTACAACTTAGACAACAAATGCAAGTAGAGCTAAAACGTCTTCAAAAACAATTGGGTATTACATTCATTTATATAACACACGACCAAGAAGAAGCTTTAAATATGTCGAGCCGTATTGTAGTTATGAAAGACGGCACCTTTGAGCAAATTGGAAGCCCGACGCACGTGTATGATAATCCTCTCACATCCTATGTTGCAACCTTTGTTGGTAATGCAAACATACTAGAGGGAAGCGTAAAAAGCATTGATGAAAAAAAAGGCATTATGGATGTTGCATGTAAGGATGGCGTCTTTACGTCTTCTACACTGGACTATGCGTTTAAGCCTGGTGATTTGGTAAGAGTAGCAATTAGAAGTGAGAATGTAGCGTTTTGTAATGCGAAGGGTAAAGATTGCATTATGGCCAAGGTAACTGAAAAAAGCTTTACTGGTGGACAGCTTAAAATCTCACTTGAAACAGAAAATAATCTTAGCTTAACTGCAAGTAGACACGGCATTAACACCAGCACCGAAGTTGGAGATACTGTTTGTCTTTCATTTGATGCAGAGCATGTTATACCAGTCGATGTAGATAAAATTGCGAGGAGCAATTCTTTAAAAGAGGATAATCTATAAATGGCCAAGCAAAAAACATTGTGGCTAACCCTTTTGCCATTATATGTGTTTACAATTATATTTGTCGCAGGCCCTCTTTTATACATGGTGTATATGAGCTTTACCATACCGAGCGAAAGCTGGGGAATTGTTCATAGCTTTAGTTTTAATAGCTATAAAAACATTTTTGATCCAGTGTACTTAAACACATTTGTAGAATCTTTTAAGTTAGCAATAATCAGCACATTTTTTATTGTTTTACTAGGATACCCATTTGGTTACTTTATGGCGCGTCTTTCGCCGCAAGGTAAAAAGCGAATGCTCATGCTTTTAATGATTCCTTTTTGGACAAATAGCCTAATACGCCTTTACGGTTTTATAATAATTTTAAGGGCAAATGGTACGCTCGATTCACTACTCATGTTTTTAGGACTTACAGAAAGGCCATTAAAAATTCTTTACACCTACCCCGCTGTCGTTATTGGTATGGTATATGCCCTTTTGCAATTTATGATTTTAAGTGTTTTTTCCAGTGCCGAAAAAATGGATTGGTCGCTTGTTGAGGCTTCAAGAACGCTTGGCGCAACCAAGCTAGAGGCCTTTTTAACGGTTACCTTAAAGCTCACAATGCCCGGTTTATTATCGGGAATAATCTTAACCTTTATTCCAAGCATGGGACTCTTTTTTATAGCAGATATTCTTGGTGGAAATAAGATTGTGCTCGTGGGAAGCCTTATTCAAGACCAGCTTTTAAAAGCTCATAACTGGCCCTTTGCCGCTGCTCTCGCAGTAGTACTAATGATTTTTACAACCCTTTTAATATCACTTTATAAACGCTTAACAAATAGTGAAGAATTGGAGGGTTTAGCATGATTAAAAAAACTTCCCTGCAACTTCGAAAACCAAAACTATCGCATCTATATTTAGGTCTTATAACGTGTTTAATTTACCTACCCATTGCCCTTGTTATAGTATATTCATTTAATGAAAGTAAGATTTCTAGTATTTGGGGTGGATTTTCACTAAAATGGTACGAAGAACTATTTAGAGATAGTGAGATGTTTGAAGCGCTTATAAATAGTATTGTCCTAGCCCTATCTTCAAGTTTTGCAGCTGCAATAATTGGAACCCTCGGTGCATTTGGTTTTAGCAAAATTAAAACTAAAACAAAAAAGCCAATTGAAATTCTTACTATGCTGCCTTTAATGATTCCAGAAATTATCTTAGCAATGGTTTTTTTAGTATTTTTTGCACTCATTGGCTTACCCTTTGGAATGACAACACTTATTATTGGGCACACAACATTTTGTATTCCATACATATACATGCTCGTAAAGGCGCGGCTTGTTGGCATGGACAAAAGTTTAGTAGAAGCATCAAAAGATTTAGGAGCAAGCGCACCAAGGGCTTTTTTTGATATAACCTTGCCTCTCTTGCTTCCTGCAATTGTTAGTGGAATGCTTTTAAGCTTTGCAATGAGCTTTGATGATGTTATAATAAGTTTGTTTGTAACAGGGGTAAATGTAAATACCCTACCTATTAAAGTGTACACACAACTTAGAACGGGTATTACCCCAGAAATAAACGCACTTTGCACGCTCATGCTTGCAATTACACTTTTGTTTGTTATATTGAGCAATATAATAGGACGCTCAAAATACAATAGATAAAAAAATGGAGAAATGTATGAAAAAAAATGTATTAGCAATCCTAGCGATTGTGCTTGTCGTGTTTTTAGGCTCATGTAGTAAAAGCGAAAGCTCTGAGTCTAAAACACAGATTACAGGAGAACTTAATTTATTTACTTGGGAAGGAATGTTCCCACCAGAGGTATTAGATGCTTTTACCGCTGAAACTGGCATAAAGGTTAACTATTCAAGTTTTGACACAAATGAAACAATGTTTTCACGCCTTCAAGCAGCAGACGGTGGTGACTATGATCTCATCATTGCAGATGACTATATTAGTGAAACGGTAATCAAAGAAGGCTTTGCACTTCCAATTGATGCATCAAAAATACCAAACATGAAAAATGTAAATCCTGTATACCAAGGGCAATTCTTTGACCCTGAAAACAAATACACAGTGCCCCACGGAGCTGGTGTTCAAACTATTGTGTATGACCCTTCATTAATTGATATTGATATTACAGGCTACTCAGATTTATGGAATCCATCACTTAGAGATAACCTAGGCGTTATTGGTCACTATCGCGTAGTAAATGGTATGGCACTAAAAGTAATGGGTCAAAGCTACAATGTAGAAGATGTTACTACCATTGAAAATGCAGGCAGGCTACTTAATGAGCTAGCTCCAAATATTAGACTTATTAAAGATGATAATATTCAAGACGATTTATTATCTGGTGAAGTTGGAGCTGCGGTAATGTATACAAGCCAAGTAACTATGGCAATGCTTGCAAATCCAGAACTCAAGGTTGTGTATCCAAAAGAAGGTGTAGGTTTTGGATTAATTGTACAATTTATACCTGTGCGTGCACCGAATGCAGATGCAGCTCATGCTTTTATAAACTTTATTTTAGACCCACAAATGGGAAAACAAAGTTTTGAATGGCTCGGCTATTATTGCACAAACAAAGAAGCAGATGCCTTAGTAGATGATGCATATAAACCATTTTTAACACTGCCAACAGACTTTTCAAGCGAAACAGAAATGATTCAAAATATTTCTTCAGCAGCTGATGAAGCACATGTTAAAGCATGGACTGCATTTAAGTCATTAAGCGGTCAATAAACAAACATGATAGAAAACTATAAACGAAAGGCATTTGCAATACTATTTGGGCAGTCTGTCTCATTACTTACCAGCTCTGTTATGCAAATGGCTATCGTTTGGCATATAACACTGTCTACCGGCTCTGCACTCGATGTAACACTTGCCACAATAGCAGGTTATATGCCACAAGCTCTTTTAGGCTCTTTTACGGGGCCTATTATAGACAGACACTCAAAAAAACACATATTAATTATTGCCGATATGGGTATAGCATTTGTGAGCTTAATTCTTGCCTTTCTTGCTTTTACCGATAACATGCCCATTTGGTCAATTTATATTATTTTAATACTTCGCTCTCTAGGAAAGGCTTTTCACGAGCCTGCAACGCAATCGCTCACGCCCCTAATTGTGCCAAAAGAATACATTACACAATATGCAGGCTACTCTCAAACATTCTTGTATATGAGTCTCATTTTGAGCCCAAGCCTTGCCATCGCACTGTATAATGTGCTACCCATTGCATTTATTATGGCTCTTGATACTGTAGGTGCACTCATAGCCATAACAATACTTGCTTTTATTTCACTTCCTAAAGAAGACTTTAGCCACGTAAAAACAAAGAAACCTCGTATTATAAAAGAAACTATAGAAGGTTTACATATACTCAAAAATCAAGAAGGTATTGTTTCCCTTGTTGTATTAGGAATGGTGTATTGCGTTATTTATTCCCCAATTGGTGCATTATTTCCGCACTTATCGCTAGTTTACTTTATGGCGAGTACTACACAGGCGGGTTATGTTGAAATTGTTATTGCAAGCGGCTCTCTTATTGGAGCCTTTGTTTTAGGAAGATTTGCCAACAAAATACCAAAGTTAACGGGTATAGCAGGTTCAATATTTTTTTACGGACTATCTACATTTTTTATTGGATTACTTCCAAGTGAAAGCTTTATTCCCTATCTTTTATTATCATTTGTAACCGGTTTTGCAATACCATTTTATCAAGGCATTCAGCGTGCCATTATTCAGCTAACCATTCCACAAGAATACTTAGGGCGCTCCTTCGCGGTAATTCACAGTAGTCGTATTTTAGGTATGCCCCTGGGATTAATTGCGGGGTCTGTATTTGCTGATAGTTCTGGTATTAACAATATGTTTGCAATTGCAGGATTTCTCGTTGTACTATTGTCAATTGCTGTCTACAAATTGCCTTCATTGCAGAGATTTAAAAACCTTTGAGGCCATAACTTGACATTTATCCTAAATTATGCTATATTTAGTCAATAATAATCTTTATGGGGAGGCTCTCAAATGGCTGGAGCAAGTAAGAACTCACGTACATCGATTACAACACATAAGTTTAACTGCAGTTGCGGTGGTGATGTTATAATGAAAACATTATTTGAAAATGGTAAGCTAAAAAACGTTGCTGAATGTACAGCATGTAAACGAGTTGAACGTCGACCAAAGGATTTCAAATAATTTGATTTTCTTTACGTTATGATAAAGGACTGCTTTTTAGCAGTCTTTTTTTTATGCCTATTCAAGTATACGCTCAATACTTGAGCACACAGTATTAAGACCTTCAAAGAGCGTCTTTGTCTGTGGTATGCTATCTAAAAAGAGTTGTCCATAGCGTTTTTGTACTAAACGTTTATCAAGTACTGTTACCGCCCCTTTATCTTCTGTGTGTCTAATTAAGCGCCCAAATCCTTGCCTAAAGGTTATTACTGCCCCTGGTAAGCTTAACTCCATAAAGGAAGATCCACCCGCCTTTTCTATAGCTTCACTTCGAGCTGCAAACACGGGGTCCGTAGGAACAGCAAATGGTAACTTTACAAGTATTACATGTGATAAACTTTCACCTGGCACGTCTACCCCTTCCCAAAAAGAATCAGTTGCAAATAGTACACTATCTACATCATTTTTAAAAGTTTCAAGTAAACGGAAGCGATCATCGTCTCCCTGCTTTAGAACGGTTATACCATCGTAGGCTAAAGTGTGGCGTGCATAGTCGCATGCGGAGCGCAGAGAGTCGTATGAGGTAAAAAGTACTAAGGCTCGCCCGTTAGAAGAGCGAATGAGCTTTACAATGGCCTCTTCTATTGTTTGTTGAAACGACTGTTCGTGAGGAAAAGGAATATCGGTCGGAATTGAAAATAGCACATTTTGTTCATAGTGAAACGGAGATGAAAACTCGCCCTGCAAAACTCTATCTCCTTCAATAAGGCTTATGCCAGATCGTTTTAGCCAAAAATCAAAGCTACCTGCTGTTGTAAGAGTTGCAGATACACATACTACCGTTTTTAGGGGCTCAAATACACCTATCTTCATTAAAGGTGCAATGTCTAAGGGTGTTTGTACTAAGCGAGGATAGGTTTCTCTGTTTCCTCCCCCTGCTTTTTCTAGCCAAAACACCGTTTGATCTTTTTCTTGCCACTTATCATAATTTCTACACATAGTAGCGATGCTATCTAAACGACTCAATACTGCCTTTGTCTCCCACACTATTGGAGTTGATTGATCATCATCATCAATTTCATCAATGAGATTTCTTACCGTCGCACATAGCTTTACAATATTGGTGCGTAATGTCTTTATTGACGAGAAAAATCCTGTTGCTACACTTGCCGTCTCATCTTTAAGTCTCCACGTATATGAGTTATCTAAAAGCTGAAGCGCTAGTATCTCTGATTTTTCTAACGATGCCTTAATCTCTTGAATTTCCTGAATTGCTTGACTTGCAAGCTCACCCTTATTAGACAAAAGTTCAAGGGTGTACAAATGGCCTGCAATTGCATTTTTATGTTTTCTATAGAGGCGATTCAATTGTTTTACAAATGTAAAACGTGTTATGCTTTCAGAAAAAAAGCTTGTAGCTGCATCTTCGATACCATGAGCTTCATCAAAAACTAAGCGCTGATATGGAGGAAGCACTGCAGTATCATCAAAACCAACGCCAAGGCGCATTTCAATATCTGCAAAAAGAAGGTGATGGTTAACAATGAGGATATGAGCATCGGCTGCCTCTTTTCGTACTTTCATAACAAAACATTGTTCAAAATACTTACAGCGCTGGCCCATACAAGCATCGCTTTCAGAGTTTATCTTTGTCCAAAGACTCATGTTTGGCATAAAAGAGAGGTCAGAATTACTACCGTTTTGCGTTGTTCCTAGCCATTTTGAAATAATTTCTAGTTCTTCGTTTTCCTCTGTAAATAAATCTTTTTCATTCTTTGTATCATTAAAACGTCTCAAGCATACATAGTTTTGCCTGCCCTTAACTAATACTGCCTTTACTTCTTTATCTATGACTTTTTTTGCAAGAGGAATATCTTTTTCGAATAATTGTTGTTGAAGGTTAATGGTTCCCGTAGAAATTACGACTCGTTCTTTATTTTGAAAAGCCCATAGCATTGATGGAATAAGGTAGGCAAACGACTTTCCTACGCCAGTTCCTGCTTCAAAGGCTGTGATTTTATCATCATTAAATGCGGTGCAGATTTTTTCTAGCAATTGAACCTGTGTTGGGCGCTCTTCAAAAGAGTCAAACATACGTTCAAGTGGTCCACCGTTAGATATATACTTACTAATCTCCGTTGGGTCGAGCTTTGTTATTGCTTCTTCTTCAATACTCATATCTTCTGTAAACATAAGCTCTCCGGGTAATAAAAAAGGCTGATTCGTTTGAATCAGCCTTACATCTCCTAGGGGAATTGAACCCCTGTTGCCGGGATGAAAACCCGGTGTCCTAACCACTAGACGAAGGAGACTAGTTATTAACTTTATAGAATATATCAAATTACATAAAAAGTGTCAATGGGTTTGTTGCAAAAAAAGATTATTTTTTAAGAAATTTTCTTACTTTTTTTACAAAACAACAAACATTTCATTCTTACATAAATGAAATAAAAAAGTCAAAAAAAAGGGTGTACACTTTGCACACCCTTTTTACACTTACATATGTACTACTTATGAAAACATTTCCACAGGAATCTTTGCTACAACTTTTTTCACAAACCCACCATTACCAATTTTTGGCATATGTAGATCCTGCGGAAAAAGTAATGTAAAATCACCATTCTTTAGAGTTACGAAAAAGTTTTCACCCTTAAAGAATTCTATGTCGCTTTCTTCGTTATAAGGGCCTGTTGATTCTCCATCATACGCTATTCCAATTTGTTCTACGCCTTCAACAATATACTGTAAATCAATATATTTCTTGTGGTTTTCAAGCTTACCTTCAGCTTCGCAAACGGTTGTATATTCTTGCACCATTGCAAACATACCATGGCTTAATTCATACTTTCCTTCTGCTTTTGATGGAGCATCTTTAAGAAATTGTAAAACCTCATCCATTTCTTTTGGGAAGTTATAACATCCCACATTTTTAATGTTATCCAAAATCATTTTTTTTCCTTTATATTCTTTTCAAAACATCGTGCGTTTGGCACGACATCCTTGTCGTGCAATTTACAACTTCTTGCCAGATTTTCTTCTCCAAGCATGCGTCGTTCTTTCAACGTCCTGTTGAAAGAACTTACCGAGTTTTTACTAACGCAAAAACATCGTCAGTTTTGTGAGGCGTCCCTGCATCACTACTTGTTACAGCTTAGGTTTCTTTCTTCTCCAAGCATGCATTGCGAGGCTTACTGCGATAACACCATATGCTACGAATACACGGAAGTACTCACCAATTTGAGCATCACCCATGAGAGTTGTACCTGCAACAGGAGAAAGTATAAACAACATATGGAATAAAATAACACCTAAGATTGCTTGCTTTGTTGTCGCTTTTTGAACAGATGCACCACCTACTAAAAGCGCTGCAATTGAATATAAACCTACTTGGTTGTGTGAACCATAGGTAGACATAGTACCGATATTTTGAATAGAAATAAGTTGTGCCCAACTTGCTAAAACGGTAGACATAATCATTGCTATAATTCTAATTCTATTTACATTAAGACCAGCAGATGTTGCTACATCTCTGTTTTGACCTACCGTTCTCATGTCTTGCCCCAATTTTGTTTGCATAAACCAAGGAATAAATAAGCATAAGCCAGCAATTAAAATATATGTTAGTACTGGAAGCTGCACCATCATGCTAGCTTGATAAAATGGCCCAATGTATGTTAATCCATACGCAATTGCTGAACACACTATCGCAACAAAAAACTTTCTGCATGTTTTTAATGGTTTCTTTTTTATAATTGTAAGCACTACCTTATATAGACTATACACCGTAGTAATTAATGCTGCAATTTCTATTGCATTCAATAATAATAACCTGTCTTGTTTAAAGAAATCTCCAATTGATGGCACAAAGCTTAGACCAACAAGAATAGTGAGTGAAATAAGTACCTTTAACATTTTTTGCATTTGCATCTTTTGCTTATTTACTAGTCTAAAGATTACAGTACATACGGTTACAAAAAGGACAACAATGAATGCAAACCATATAATGTTTAACATTGGCATATTATCAATTGAATACTTTAATCCAGCCCAATCGCCTCTTTCTGATAAACTGATTGCATTCTTTACTCCAACTCCACCTGAAATCATCAAAGTATCGTTTGCAATTTTAATTACACCACCAAATATAAATAGGAATAAAAGCTGGTATAATCCGTCAGAAAAATATCCCGCAACAAGACCACCTATCATTTCTGTTCCCTTCATACTGTTGAAGAGGCGACCTATAAAATATCCGAAAATAATGGCCAATATTGTGGCGAGTAACGCACAAAATAGAATTCCTCCAAAACCACCGAAACCCCACAAAACAACCAAAAATATAGAAATTTGTGCAGCCATAGCGCCAAGAACAATACCAAAGTTTAGCCCTAGCCCTGCTATTACAGGAATAATAAGACTTAAAACCATAAAAGTGTTTCGGCTTATCCTAGTAAAGAGTTCTGGCATAAGAAATGTAAGTGTTGTACCAGATGCGAAATAACAACCGATACAAAGCACCGCAAATAATATCAATACATTATTTTTAACGAAAAAACTTTTTGTATATATGCTTAACTGATTATTCATTATTTTGCACCTGCCTTTGATTTACTCAATGCATAAAGAATGATGCCGTT
>CAYJPS010000080.1:0-11193 GCA_964372135.1 uncultured Treponemataceae bacterium
TTACAACTGGTGCATTAGGCATGGGCTTTGTTCCTGGTCTTATTGTAACACTAGCATTAGCTTTCTTAGTAGTATGGCTAGTAAAACGTGGTAACAAAATGGCTGAGTTAAAACTCGCAAAATAAATAAATGATAAAGTGCGGCTAATACAGTCGCACTTTTTTTTATAATATGTTAATCTATGTATAGGAGAACAAAAAATGAACCTAGTAAATATTATAATTGTAGCAGTAATTGTGTTAATTCTTGGAGGTGCTGTTTTTTACATTGTACGTGAAAAAAAGCGAGGAACAAAATGTATCGGTTGTCCTGCAGGAAAAACTTGTTCTTCAGGAGACTCTTCGCCATCAGGTGGTTGTGGCTGCGGAGGTCATTAATATATATAATTAATTATATAGAATTGTTCCTCTTATTGACAAGAATAGGAGGAAGGTATAATATATTAACAGGAGGCTTTTTATGAAAAAAGCAAGTGTATTATTAGTAGTGATGATTATCGCTCTCTTGGCTGGCTGTACAACTACAATGCCAGGTGGAATTACAGGCGAAACTTTAGGCCCAAAAACTGGAGAAGCTACAGCAACATTCATTTTTGGTTTACCAATGAATGCAGATGCAGGAATTGCAACAGCAGCAGCTAACGGTGGTATTACACAAGTAACATCTTATGATGTGAATGTATGGTGGCCACTGATCCCTGTTTACGCAAAAGTAACAACTATCGTAACAGGAAATTAATTAACGCTATTTAATTTTAAGACTCTCTGAAAGAGAGTCTTTTTTTATGTCACATTATTCAGCCACTTTCCTGATTTTAACCTAAAAAAGTTTGTTACAGCTTTTAATGTTTCCTCGCTCATAAATGCTGCATAAATAAAAACTGGATCTAACTTTAAATAAAATGCAACAAAGGCACCAAAAGGTAGTCCCATAAACCATAAATATGCAGAATCTACAATAGCAGAATAAACTGTATCCCCCCCTGAACGGCAAACGCCAACTATCATGCACATGTTAAAGGATTTTACAGGGTAGGTGCACATTAATACCATGAGCATTAAAGATGCTTGTTCAAGTATCTTAGGGCTTACTTCAAAAAAGAAGGGAAGCATTTTTGATATTGGTATTAATAATAAAGCAATAAGGCATGCTGCTGCTGGCATAAACCAAGCAAAGTGGTGAGCATCTTTTTTTGCTCCTGCTTCGTTGCCTTCTCCAATTTTTTTTCCAAGTATTATAGCCGCTGCATTTCCAACTCCAATAAAAAATACCCATGTAAGCTGAGAGATGGTTCCTGTAATATTAAATGCTGCAATAGCTTCTGTGCTAGTTCTTGCCATAATCACATTTTGCATTGTAATTCCAGTGCTCCAGAGCACTTCGTTTATAATTACTGGAAATGCAATTTTTATATAGCGGGCAAGATCTGTTCGTGTAAAAGCAAGGTATGAGCTTATTCTTGCCACAATAGGAAGTCTTTTTTTGTATGCAATTACAAAAATCATAATAAATTCTGTCATGCGTGCAATTACGGTTGCCAGAGCAGCTCCTTTTACACCAAGCCCTAGAATAAAAATAAAAGTATAATTAAAAACAATATTAGTTATTAAAGATGTAATTGTTGCATAAAGCGGCAATTTTACTTGTTCCGTACTTCTGAGTGCAAGTGAAAAGGCAAAACTCAAACCCATTGGGATGTAGCATAAAGCAACAATTTTCAAGTATTCAGCCCCTACATTAATAACTTCAGCATCTTTTGAGTATAGTGAAATTAACCATGCAGGGAAAAAAATTGCAATGAGAGCAAAGATAAGTGAGGAAACAAGAGCAAGAGAGAGTGTAATGCCCACAGTTTTATGGATTCCAGTAATATCTTTTTTTCCCCAATATTGAGCAATAAAAATAGAACCGCCAGAACCAACTCCAAATAAAAAGAGAGTTAGTAGGAAAAATATTTGATTGCCTAAGCCTACCGCTGCAAGTTCTACTTCTCCGAGTCTGCCTATCATTATAGTATCAATTATGTTTACAAGAGATTGCAAGAGATTTTGAACAATAATAGGTATCGCTATTATAAATAGCGTTTTGTAAAATCCGTATTTCATTGTTAATTTCTAAAACTATGGATTGGAGCTGGTATGCGTCCCCCTCGATTAATAAAATCTTCACATGAAAACTTATTTACAGCCATAATTGGAGCACCTCCTAGAAGGCCTCCAAACTCAACCCAATCTCCCACTGTTTTTCCTGGAACTGGAATAATTCTAACAGCTGTAGTTTTATTGTTTACCATACCAATCGCCATTTCATCGGCAATAATGCCACTGATTGTTGTTGCAGTTGTATCACCAGGTATTGCAATCATATCCAAACCAACAGAGCATACGCAAGTCATGGCTTCGAGTTTTTCTAAATTTAGAGCGCCTGCTTGTACTGCGGCTATCATTCCTTCATCTTCTGAAACAGGGATAAAAGCACCAGAAAGACCGCCAACGTTACCGCTTGCCATAACGCCACCTTTTTTTACCATGTCGGTAAGCATAGCTAATGCGGCGGTCGTGCCAGGAGCTCCAGTTGCTTCAAGGCCCATTGCTTCTAAAATTCGTGCAACTGAATCTCCTACAAAGGGGGTTGGGGCAAGAGAAAGATCTAAAATTCCAAAAGATACACCGAGCCTTTTAGCTGCTTCAACGCCTACAAGTTGACCCATTCGCGTAATCTTAAAGGCTGTCTTTTTTATTCCATCTGCAAGTTCATCCAAGGGTCGTCCTTCATATTCTTTGCATGCCGCTGCTACAACTCCTGGTCCAGATACGCCTACAGAAAGAACGGCTTCACCCTCTCCTGGACCATGAAAGGCACCTGCCATAAAAGGATTATCTTCAGGAGCATTGCAAAACACTACTAGTTTAGCACAACCAAGACCATCTTTGTCCTTTGTTGCAAGGGCAGTTTGCTTTATGACTTCTCCAATATCTTTTACGGCATTCATGTTTATGCCACTTTTAGTTGTGCCTAAGTTTATAGATGAGCAAACTCGATCTGTTATAGCTAAAGCTTCTGGTATTGAGTTTATGAGCCTTGTGTCTCCGATTGTTCTGCCTTTTTGCACAAGCGCAGAAAAGCCTCCAATAAAATCAACATCTAATTCTTTTGCAATTTTATCGAGAGTTATAGCCCATTCAACATAATTTTCGTCATTTGAAGATTCAGCAACCATTGCAATTGGAGTAACAGAAATTCTTTTATTTATAATGGGAACGCCATATTCATGTTCAATATCTGTCCCAATTTTCACTAAGTTTTGGGCGTATTTCATAATTTTGTCGTACATTTTTAAACGGCTATCTTTTCCAGATGAAGATGCACAGTCTCGCAAAGATATTCCCATTGTTATTGCGCGTACATCGAGTTTATATTGCATAAACATATCTAGCGTTTCTTGAATTTCTATTGGTGTAAACATCATATTTTTATTCCTTTATTTTTAGCCTGTTCCAAGATTCAGGATCCTCTTGGCCTAGACACCAAAATCCTGTTTTATCAATACCCATATTTTTGTACATAAGCGAGCGGGCTTTAATTGAATCAGCATCATCATAGTAGGCAGTTACCGTGAGTGGAACAGTGTACGTATAGTGTAATATGTTATCAATTCGATCAACATTTTCTACATTGTTTTCGCGTATTTGCCGTTCCATTCCTGAATGAAAATATGCTCTGTTTGCACTTACATCTCCCCATGTTCTTCCATAAAAAGGCTGCCCCATAACGAGCTTTTCCTTTCCTATTACTTCAAGTGCATAATCTGCTACCTTTTTTCCCCAGTCAAATGAGGCAACAGGCCCCGGCTCTCCATTGCTCCAGTGTTCATCATAAGCCATAACAAAAACACTGTCTGCAATTTCTGTTATGCGGTAATAATCATATGCATCTTCTGATAAATATCTTGTGCGAGCTGCCACTGCAACAGAAAAAATTCTTTCATCAGTTTTTTCTGTTGGTGGTAGTTTCTTTACTTTGTCAGCAAGTTCTTGTAAAAAAGATAGGTAGTTTTCTTTGTCGGAAGCAAGAACAAGCTCGTAGTCAATTTGAAGTCCGTCATAGTTGTATTCTAGGACAGCATCTATCAAATCGTCTATTAAAGCCTCTCTAAAAGGATAATCTGGATTTAACATCATATGAGACATGCCATAATGATTGCAAACTGCAACTAAGTGAATTCTTCCATCAAAGAAATCAATCTTTTCTGCATTTGGTACTTTGCTTAACTCTCCTTGATTATTTATGGTTGCACCAAAGTATCCTACATCGGTTAAGGGTATATCATTTGAAAGGGAGTCTTCTCTTCCATCGAGAACATAGCTCCATATTTCTGAAAACTCAACAGCTTCTTTTAAATCTTTTTCGCTCGTATCGTCAGTTGCAGTGCCGTTATCTTTTGTGTAGCTGTTTTCAATATCTTTATTACGCAAAGACTCTTGTTCATTTACTTGTGTTTCGGCAGAGCTGGTACATGCAAATAACATTAGAAGAAAAAATGCTAGAAATAAAAAGATCTTAAAAGGTTTCATTGTTTACCTCAGTTATATTCGATGCATTGCATTGAATACTTTTTCATGCATTACATGGATACCTACGTCCATTTCTTTGCTGAGTATGTCCATTTTTTCTCTAAGGGTTTGTATTTCTATTTTTGAATCTTCGAAATCAACCATCATCATCATTACGAAGTTTCCTGATAAAATGGTTTGGCTGATGTCAATAATATTTACCTTGTGCTCTGCCATTATGGCACTCACCTTTGCGATAATTCCTACTTGATCGGCTCCAACAACCGAAATGATAGCATGTGATGTTGTATTCATACCATAAAGTATACTGCAAAAAACTCTCCTTGTCATCCCTAAATGAGCACAAAACGATTAGAGAGATATTGTTTTTTTTAAAAAAAAATAATATAATATTATGAGGGTTTTTATGGATGCGAACTATATACATTTTTATTCTTCAATGATGCAAAAGATTAATAAAAGTACTGGTGAATGCCTTTCAAAAAAAGATTTTCTAAAAGATATTTGTGACTTTTTTGACTTTGGAAATGCCTTTATATATCAATGTGATAATGTAGGGGCTTTTATAAAAAAGGAAGATTATAAAACGCATGAAATGGAGTCCTTAGATACAGAAATAAATCTACGTTCGTTTCTTGGTAATGAGTTATTTGAAGAATTTGGAAGAACTCCAATATTACAGGTTTCAGAAAAAAATGAAAAAACAGCTTTATCTGAAAAGCTCTTACGTCTATTTAAAGCAAAATCCTTTGTCATCGTTCCTATTAAAAATCTTAATGCTGATTTTTCAGGCTTTGTTGGTTTGGCAGATAGAAGAGCCATAAATAGAAGAGGAGATATAGAAATCGAAAGTTGTCTTTCGGTTTTATCACTTTTAGTAAACACTCTGAGAATTGAATTGTACGAAACAGGCATTAAAAATGCTGAACAAATATTGAGCCGTGTACTTGATCACACTGGAATTGATATCTATGTTAACGATTTTCACAATCATGAAATATTATATGTAAATAAAAGCATGGCAGCTCCTTATGGGGGCGTTGAAAACATGATGGGTAAAAAATGTTGGGCTACGATTTTCAATGACAAAACGGAGCAGTGTGAATTTTGCCCACAACCAAAATTAATAGATGAGGATGGAGAGCCAACTAACACTTTTTGTTGGGATTATCAAAGACCCTTTGACGGTTCTTGGTTTAGGGTATTAAGCTCTGCTTTTCCATGGATAGACGGTAGGCTTGCTCATCTTGTTGCAAGCGTTGATATAACAGAAAACAAGCAAAATGAACTGTTAGTGCAAAAGTTAGCAAATTGCGATGCATTAACAGGACTTGCAAATAGGCGCAAACTTCTTAAAGATATTGCTTCTTTTATTGAGGATGCTTCTTTGTTTGGCAAAGAATGGTGCATGCTTTTTTGTGATTTAGATGGATTTAAAGAGATAAATGATACCCTTGGCCATGCAGCAGGAGATTCACTATTAAAACAGATAAGCATACGGTTGGGAAAAAAGACAATCGTTGAGTCAAAAGTTTATCGAAATGGTGGTGATGAGTTTGTTGTGTTGTTAGCTTGTGCGAAGAGAAATAAAGATTTGTTTGATTCTATTGATTCCATAATGAAAGATTTTACCGACCCTTGTACTTTTGAAGGAAAATCAATATCGTGTGGCTGCAGTATTGGAGCTGTTCACTATCCAATAGGAGGGACAACTTCTAATGAGTTACTCCACAATGCCGACGTTGCAATGTATGAAGCTAAAAATGCAGGAAAGGGTGTAGTGCGCTTTTTTGGGACAGAAAAAGTACGCACAAGAGAAGAGCTAGAAGAATATATTATTCTAAACAACATAGAATAGTATTCTATTCATAATACGAAAAAAGATCTTTTTCTAAATTTTTAAATAAAAACTCTTTTTCTAACCATAAAAAAGCATCTCTGCTTATGTTTTTTGCCCCAAAACGCGCAAGATGGTCTGTGTATACTTGAGAGTCAATAAGGCTTCCGCCTGATGAAATAAAGTTTTTTACAAAATTTACAAAAGCACATTTAGATGCATCTGGGAAAAGAGAAAACATAGATTCACCGCAAAACACTTGTCCAAGTAGAACTCCATAAAAGCCTCCTGCCAAAACGGTATTTCCGTTTTCTTGAGTTGTCCATGCCTCAAAAGAGTGTGCAAATCCTAGCCTGTGAAGTTCTTGGTATCCCTCTATTACTTCCTCTAAAATCCAAGTTCCATCTTGGCCATCTCTTTTAGCAATAGAACAATGGTGTATTACTTCAGAAAATGCTTTGTTCATTGTGTATGTATAAACTTCTTTTTTAAGTACTCTTTTTAATCGGGAAGGGATATGCAATTCATTTGGGATTAACACAAACCGTGGGTTGGGGGACCACCAAATTGGCACTTCTCCTTCGTTGTACCAAGGGAAAATACCTTGCATATATGCTGATAAGAGCATGCCAGGTGATAGGTTTCCGCCGTATGCAATAACGCCATCATCTTCTTCCTCGAAAGGCGGAAATTGAAACCAGTCATTGACCGATAATGATGGAAAGGTGTTTTCTTTATAAGCAGAGTTTGCGTTTATTGTCATGCTAAAACAGCTTTTGCTTTCACCTTTTTTGCTTGAGCACAAGCGAGAACAATTTTATCGCCCTTTATGCTAACTTTTACTGTTCCTCCCTTAGAGAGTTTTCCAAAAAGCACTTCGTCTACCAGAGGACTTGCTATATATTCATCAACCGTTCTGCTTATATTTCTAGCTCCAAATTCTTGTGAATATCCTTTTTCTGTTAAGAAAAGAATAGCTTCTGAAGAAACAGAGATAGAAACATTTTGGCTCTCTAAGCGCATGTTAAGCTTTGCTATTTCTTTTTTTGTAATATCGTTCATGATGTTTTGATCTAAATGCCCAAAAGCAATAACAGCATCAAGCCTGTTTCTAAACTCAGGGCTAAAGGCTTTTTCAACCGCGTCAAAAATTGCTTGCTCAGATTGCTTTCTTTCTCCAAAACCAATAAGAGGGGCATTAATGTTTCTTGCTCCTGCATTGCTTGTCATAATAATCATTGCATTTCTAAAATCCGCTTTTCTTCCTTGGTTGTCTGTAAGAGATCCATAATCCATAACTTGTAATAAGATGTTATAAATATCGCTATGAGCTTTTTCTATTTCATCTAACAAAATAATCGCATGAGGATCTTTTCGTACTGCACTTGTTAATAGGCCTCCTTCTTCAAAACCAACATAACCAGGAGGAGAACCAATGAGTCTACTTACAGTATGTTTTTCTTGATATTCACTCATATCAAAACGTAAAAGCTTTGTTCCTAAACAGTCTGAAAGGCTGCGGGCAAGTTCCGTTTTTCCTACACCTGTCGGGCCTACAAACAAAAAACAACCAGAAGGTTTTTCTGTGTTTGAAAAACCAGCGCGCGAGCGTTTTACGGCGGTTGCTACTGCTTGTAAGGCTTTGTCTTGCCCAAAAACGAGCTTTCCTAAGTCGTCACTTAACGATTTAAGTTTTTCTTTTTCATCTGTATTAACTGTTTTTTCCGGGAGCTTCGCAATTCTTGCTACTGTTTTTTCAATAATTGAAATATCGACTATTTCGGCAGTAGTTTTTTTCATCGTTCCTTGTTCTGATATTTCACTGAGGGACTTTTTGCTATGTAAGCGCATCCAAGAACCAGCTTCATCAATGACATCTATGGCCTTATCTGGAAGAAAACGATCTGTTATGTACAAGGCAGAAAGATCTACAGCTCCTTGTATAGCCTCCTCTGTGTATGTTACCCCGTGGTGTTTTTCATATTGTGAGGCTAGACCTTTGAGCATTTTTACAGTCTCATCAATGCTTGGCTCTGAAATATCTATTTTTTGGAAACGTCGTGCTAAAGCTCTGTCTTTTTCAAAAATTTTTGAATATTCATCATATGTTGTTGAGCCTATACATTTTATTTTACCCATCGTAAATAAAGGCTTTAATAGGTTTGAAGCATCCAAATTACCAGCAGAGGTTGATCCTGCTCCAATAATTGTGTGAATTTCATCGATAAATAAAATACATTTATCTTTTTTTAATAACTCGTCTGTGAGTTTTTTTATTCTTTCTTCAAAGTCGCCGCGGAATTTTGCACCTGCTATGAGATTTCCCATATCAAGGCTATAAACCTTATAATCCTTTAATAACTCAGGTACATCACCTAATGCAATTTTCTGTGCTAATCCTTCTGTAATGGCTGTTTTGCCAACGCCTGGTTCACCAACGTGTATAGGATTGTTTTTTACACGGCGGCATAAAACTTGCATTGTACGCAGTAACTCTTCTTCTCTACCGATTAATTTTTCTAATTTTTCTGACTTGGCTTCTTCGATGAGGTCTCTTGTGTATTGTTCAAGTAGTGATTTTTTTGTTGATGTTTTTTCTTGAGGTTTTTCTGATTCTCTTGTGATAATAATCTTTTTTTGTATGTTTTTTTGTGTCTGTTCTCCCGTTGTTTCTTGTTCTGATTGAGAGGCTTCGGTATCTTCATAGATAAATCCATCTGCATCACCAGAATTTTTTGTATAGCCAATTGCTTCAAGAAGTTGAATCCGAGTTAAGCCTGCTTTTTTTAGGTAAAAGCTACAGTGATTCTTTTGTTCATCAAGCATGCTAACAATTACATCAATGAGGTCGAGTGTTTTTTTGTCTGCAGAGGCACAGTGCATTATTGCACGTCCCATTACTGATTGATACCCCATTGTTTCAATAGGTGCTTTATTTGCTGTTTGAGGAATTTTTTCTCTTAGGTATGTTTCAATTGATTGTCGCACATAAATAACATCTGTTTCGCATAGTAAAAGTAAGTTAAGAACATAATCGTTGTTTAATGCTACAAAAAGTATATGTTCTGGTGTTAAAAATTCATGCTTAGATTTTTTTGCTATAGCAAAGGCTTGTTCAAGCACAACCTTTAATTGTTCTGATATTTTCAAGGAATCCTCCGTATATTATCAACATTCTTCCATTTTGCACTGAAGAGGAAAGCCTTGTTTTCGTGCAGATTGAAGAGTTAGGGATATTCGAGTAACTGCTATGTCATAAGAATATCTTCCCACTTCTGCTGCTCCCAGCGTATGTACCTTTTCCATCAATAGAATTGCTGCTTCTGTTGATTTTCTAAAAATGTCAACCAAAACTTCCGTAACGAACTCTTTTGTTGTGTAATCATCATTTATTAATATAACTTTGTACTGTACAGGCTCTTTTAATTGCTCCTCAATAGCTGTTGAGCTTGTTGTTTCGTTTACCAATTTTGGATTCATTGCTTTCCATCCATATATTATTATAATACTATTTTTTGTCAAATTCAAGTAAAAAAATGTATCCTAAATTTAACAAAGATTGTATGGAAAATCAAGGGGGAAGAGGCAAAATAGAGGATTGTTTTTTTCTATATAAGTTGAAAAAAAGAGTATTCTACTATACAATACATGGTATAAAACATTGTTAAATGTGTGAGACAGAGGAAAAAAAATGAAAAAAATGATTATATTCTTATGCTTTTTCGGAGCATTGCTGATTTCTTTAACTTCTTGTGATTCTTTGTGGGTTGTAAGAGATGATGCCAGTGTGATTTTTGATTTAAATTTAAAAGAAGTTATAGGCTCAGGGATAACACGAAGTAGAGAGACTTCCTTATTACATTCAAAATCTCTTATTCCCGATATTGCTGATGAGGGTTATGATGTTTTTGTTTCTTTGCACACAGCTTCTTCGGACAAAGTTATTGCAAGTGATACATTAACTGTAGAAGAAGCTGAAAGCTCAAATATTGTTTTTGAAGGGATTGCAACTAATGAAACAGTATATGCAAAAATTGAAATAGCTCAAAACGATAGACTTATTTTTAGAGCACGTTCTTTGGACACAAAGTTAAAGCGCGGGGAAAACCTCTTGATTGCAAGGCCAAATGCGATGTTTATAAGCTGGGCAGGACTTAGTGCATCGCTTGGAGGAGATCCACTAGATATAGAAAGTGAAGTGCCCTTCGGACTAAAGGAACTACAATTTGCATATGAATATATGAGCATTGATGGAAAGCTTTTGCAAGACTCTACGGTGTATGTTAGTCAAAGTTTATCCCTAAAAGAAAGTGAAGAAACATGGACCTTTCCTGGGCTGTCAGTAGTCTTTGAAAATGGGCTTTTTGTTGATGTAGCAGAAAGCAATACCTTAACGCTACAAAATATTTCACTCATTGGTGAAGAGATTGTTGTTTCGGTTCCATCTACATCCTTTTTAAATCTATCAGGAAATTTACATGTTGATGGTATAATGTATAATCCTACAGTAAATCCATTAAAAGTAACAGGCAATATTTCTTCTAATAGTAGAATTATATTGGTTCCTATTGACAATGATCCCCTTACGGCTGGAACTGTGCTTGTAGAAAAAGCAAGCGGAAATTTTTCAAGAGACAACTTTATTGTTCAGGGCGGAATTAATGCGATTATTGATAAAGATACAGGAAATCTTGTTGTTGCTGATGAAGATAGTGGTGATGACGGTGACGATGGTGATGAAGGTGGTGAAAACCCACCACCACCGGATGGTCAAAGCTTTAC
>CAYJPS010000081.1:0-10961 GCA_964372135.1 uncultured Treponemataceae bacterium
TAAAAAGATATCCTTGTGTGAATACAATGAGTGAATAATAAGTTTTAGAAGTTGACTTACTTCTGTTTGAAACTGATGGGTCGCCATTACAGCACTCCTTATTTTATAATTTGATTTTTTTGGCATGAAGCCTTGCGTTAGTACCGTAAATTTACTAAAATTTTAAGAAAACGGCAAGAGGTTTTTGAGAAAAAAATTGTCATCTCAGATAAGAAGTTGAAGGGGCGTTCCCCAAAAAGGAAAGGCTTACCGCGAGCAAGCCTCTTCCTTTTCGGGTCGGGCTTTTCAGGGTTTTATTCGTATTTGTAGGAGCGACGAGGGCGACGCTCCCTACAAATACGAACCGCTTTCAGCGGCCCCTACAATCCCTAACGCGGTTGCGTAATGGGGGATTTTGCCCATCCCATGTTGTAAATTTTTCTCAGTATTGTTATACTGCATATAAAGGAAAAACAAAATGAAAAAAATACTACTTCTCTGTGCTTTTGCACTTTTTTCTACAACACTCTTTGCTGAAATTTTTTACCATGCAATGAATGGAAACTTAAATGGCGTAAAACGTCTCGTTGAAAATGGGGAACCTGTGAATGCTCAAACACCGGAGGGACAAACACCGTTGATGTTTGCATCTGAAAGTGGGTATCTTAACATTGTAAAATACCTTGTTGAAAAGGGAGCCGATGTAAACTTACATGATTGGGAACGTGAAACTGCACTTTTTTTAGCGGTTGAAAATGGATATGTTGAAGTTGTCGATTATTTAATCCAAAATGGTGCAAATATTCTAAAAATCAACGATGATGATGAAACGCTGTTAATGAAGGCGGTATATTCAGGAAATGAAGAACTTGTAGAATACTTTTCAAAAACAGAAATCGATATTTTCGCTACCGATTATTGGGGAGATAATGCCCTTGATATTGCAGAGTATGAAGGCTTTGATGTTATTGCAGAGTATTTACAATCACTTGGGCTCGAATCTTCAAGCGGTACTTCAAATATTGAAGTAGACCCCTTATTAGCTGCTGCAGAGTTTAACGAAATTGAAGAAGCTAAAAACCTTTTACAAAATGGACACGATATAAATTTTCAGGATGGAAATGGAAAAAGTGCATTAATGGCAGCAGCAGGAGAAAACTATACAGAAATGACACAGCTTCTTCTCGATAGAGGGGCGGATATCCATGCAAAAGATTATGAAGGTGATACTGCCTTAATGTGGGCTGCCTACTACGATGCAGAAGATGCCGCGAAACTATTAATAGAAAATGGTGTCGAAGTTGACTTTTCTAATGATTATGGTTATACCCCTTTAATGCTTTTTTCAAAATCAAGTAGTAAAGATTTTTTACAATATCTTTTAGATGAAGGGTCAAATATTCATGCACTAGATGAAGATGGCGATAATGCTCTTATCTGGGCTGCAAATGGTGCAAATATTGATGGAGTTGACTTTTTATTAAGCCTCGGCCTAGATATTAATTTGCGCAATAATTATGATAGTACTGCTTTTATTGCAGCCGTGTATTCTGATGATGTAGAAATACTCGAATTTTTAGTTTCAAAAGGAGCCGATATTTTTGCAGAAGATATGGATGGAGACAACGCTCTCGATATAGCCTATATGCGAGAGGCAAGTTACGATGTTATAAAATACCTCGAGAGCTTAGGCCTTGAAAGTTCCAGTAACGATTATACAGCATACCCACCAGAGGTGTATGAACTTTTTTATGCAATAGACACTCGTGATATTGATACAATAACAACTCTTTTAGAAGAAGGAACAGATATCGAAGCTCGCAATGATTATGACCAAACACCACTGATGGTTGCAGCAGAATATGGTTATATAAATGTTTTAGAATGCTTATTAGAAAATGGCGCAGACATAGATGCAGTTGACGAAAATGGCGATAATGCACTAATGTGGGCTTTTTGGATGGACTCCCTTGAGTCCAGCATGCTTTTAATTGAAAAAGGTGCAAACCCTAATTCAAAAAATAATTCAGACTATACACCCTTAATGGTTGCTTCTTCTGCAAGTGATAATGAAATTATTAGCTATTTATTAGAAAAAGGTGCTGATCTTCATGCAGTCGATGAAGATGGAGACAACGCTCTTATGTGGGCAATATTAAATGGGAACATTGACGGTGTAGAGTTTTTACTTGAAAAAGGTTTAGATATTAGTTTTACAAATTATAGAGAAGAAACAACGTTAATATACGGAGTACTAAGCGAAAGTTTAGAAATGGTAGAACTATTAATGCAATATGGGGCGGACCCTTATGCTAAAGATACAGATGGAATGAATGCTTTTGCTTGGGCAGAGATGCAAGATCTAGACCACATCCACGAGTATTTGTTAGAAGAAGCACCTCTTTCCTTCCAAAACCTTTAATTCATAATTGCTTGTACTACGTCCGAAACTTCCATGTCGTAGTACAAGACTCCATACATTACAGCAGCCGTTAGAATTTTTCTTCCATATTCTCTTGTTTCTGAAAATGGTATTTTTTCCAAAAAGAAGGCAGGATTATCTTCTAACTCTGGAAATTGTCTGTTCCAACGACGAACATTTGTTATTCCTGCATTATATGAAAAAAGAGCCCGTAAAATCGAATTATCAACTCCTTCTCGGGGTATTAATTCATCAAAATAAAACATACCAAAATCAATATTTTGTCGTGCATTATGGAGATCATATTCCTTTACCCGTAGCTTTCGTGCAACATCACCTGCTGTTGTTGGCATTAGTTGTGTTAGACCAACAGCCCCTGCCCACGACATAACATCGTGGTCAAAAAAGCTTTCACTCCTCATAATTGCATATATAAGATACTCTTCCAAGCTGTATTCTTGAGATACCTGTTCTACTATTTCAGTGTAATATCGAGGATATAGAAGTTGCATATCCTCTTCTATTATGTTTTTCTCGCTTTGACTGAAGGCTCGTGATGCAACCCTTAACGACTCAGGATAAAAATTACCTTCATAATTGTTTTCCAAGGATGGATTATTTACAAGGGAAAGATTTTTACTAATTTGTGCTGCAGCCTCTACACTCACAATATCAGCATTATTTGAGTATAATACATAGGCTTCTCTTCCATGTTTTCGGGCAATAAGTTCTTGTAACAAAAATTCAAATTCGTTATCAAATTCTTTATCTTTTTCTGGATCTCTTTCAAGTAAGGCATTTAATACTTTGTCAGAAGGTATATTTAATTCAACAGAGGCCATCATTCTATAGTATAAGCTACCTTCAGTTGCATTATATGAAATCCGAAAAGCCTCTGTAGCCATGTCCCTTCCTTTTTCATACTCTACATATCCATCTTTTATAAGAAGTCCCGATATATATGCATATTTTGAAAGTCCATCTGGTGATAAATAAGGTTTTAAATACTCATAAAGAGAAACAAAACCTTTATAATTTTCATTATCTAGCAATTGAAAAGCAAGGTCATCTAAAAAATCATCAAAATAATATGCATCGTTCCAAGTTGAGGCATATTCTTGTAAGGCAGTTATCGCTGACCGAGAAGATCCTTCTCTTGTAGCTGCTAAATAATACCATAGAGCGGTATCATAATCTAAAGCTATTACAGAGGCATCCATTGCTTTTTCAAAGGAAGATAAAGCCTCGGAGCTATATGCTTGTCCTTCTTTTCTATACAACCTGCCTGCATAAAAATAACACATAAAGGCTTCTGTACTTTTTTTTGTATATGTTAGTCCAGCTTTTTCCAAAGCGCTTGCAAAAAATAAATTATCATTTGTCCCATATAAAAAGGCTTTACCGATATCAGATAATAAAAGAGCACTTAAATTTTGTAAATAATTCTCTGGTTCTTCTTTGTTATAATTTGCAGAGTTTACAATTGTGCGTATTGCTTGTCCGTAATCTCTTTTATATATTGCAGATTTTATTGAAATTACTTCTAATAGCTTTTCAGATATCTGCATTTCCTTTTGAAGTTCCAAAAAGGCATCACTCGCAAAAAATGTATTATGCTCTTGCGAAAAAGAATTATTTTCAACCCACTCATTTATTTTTGTTTCTATCGTGGGGTCCTCTAATTTTATCATAGCTAAGAGCATGTATCGATAAAGAAAATTTATATCAACTTTATAATATGGATATACATCTTCTACTTCCTTTTCGAATAAAAGAAGGCTTGTCGTTTTCTCTAATACGCTTTTATAATCCTCTTTTTCATATAGCAACGGAATAAGTTTTTCTGTTGCAAAAGAAGCGCTTGCTGATTTTACTTCTTCACTGGATTCTGTAAAAAAATCAATAGCCTCCGAATATTGCTCAAGTGAGATTGCATCAAGCCCTTGCAAATATACCTGGGCATTATTGCTTGTTTCGCTCCCTGATGCGCACGAGGACAAGCAAATCAATATTGTGAGAGTAATAAGTATTAGTTTTTCTCTTTTCATTGTAGTTGATAAAGCCTATCTTGGGGGTATAATTATATATGTCCCTGCAATGATTCTATCGGGATTATCAAGATTATTAGCATCTGCTATTGTGCCATATAACCATGGATTTCTGTAATATGTATCACTTAAATCCCATAAGGTATCTCCCCAGGTAAGTAAATAATTTATATTTTCACCTATAGCTTCCGGTGCAGGTGCTGGTTTTACAGGAACAACCTCTTCTTCTATCACTACTTCTATTGTATTTTCCTCAACTGTTGGAGGAGGCACATCTCGTCCTGCTTTTATTTCCTCAATTTTTTCTTGCTCAAAAACTTGTGGTGGCTCAACTGTAACAACATTATTTACCACCGAAGGATTTTCTCCTGGCCAAGAACCAAAAGCAAAAGCAAGAATTACTGCAATAATACAAATAATTGCGCAAATAACGCATATAATCATTGTTAGTGGATATTTTTTTCTTGACCTCTTTTTCTGGATGTCATCTTTTAATTTTTTATCATACAAAGGAGGTATAAAAGAGGTGGATTTTTCTTCTTTTTTTTCTTGCTCTCCAAAATCAGCATATTCCACGTCTCCGACTATGGAATCCATAGAAAATTCCGCACCTTCATTGCTTCCAAAAGTATCTGAAAATGTCTCGTTTTCTTCACCCATTTGTAAAGAATTTTCATCGCTACCTAAATCAAAATCTTCATTAAAGTCAATTGTTCCTGCTGTGGAGGAATCCCCTAAATCTAGAGAATCACTTGAAAAGGTGTCATCGCCTAAGTCCATTGACTCTGTTGAAAAATCATCATCGCCTAAGTCCATTGACTCTGTTGAAAAATCATCATCGCCTAAGTCCATCGATTCACTTGAAAAATCGTCATCGCCTAAGTCCATCGATTCACTTGAAAAATCATCACTTCCTATGTCCGTTGACGCTGTTGAAAAATCATCATCGCCTAAGTCCATCGATTCTGTTGAAAAGTCATCACTTCCTATGTCCGTTGACGCTGTTGAAAAATCATCATCGCCTAAATCCATCGATGTTGTGTCAAAATCTTCTCCTATGTCTCCTAAGGAGTCTGGCAAATCATATTCTGTTGGAGTCAAGTCGTCCTGAAGTTCTATGTTTTTAGGAAAATCAAACTCTTCCTCATCTGTCGTTTCATTTATTGTTGCATCATCGCTCATTGACTCTGTTTCTGAAAAAGCGAAATCGTCATCATCCATAGAAAAATCATCACTTGTTTCTTCCGCACTTTCACCAAGTGCATCTGTGTTAAAGTCCTCTCCTAACTCATCGTTGTCAGAAAAACTAAAATCATCTTCTACGGTAGAGTCCATGTTTAATGAATCTGAAAGACTTTCATCATCAAAGTCAGCTAAAGAACTAAAATCATCGTCGGTCCCTGTTGCTAAATCAGATGTAGCAAAATCATCAAATGCATCCGTATTATCTGCTAAAGCAAAATCCATAGAATCACCCTGTTGCGCTTCGGAAAGAGTTACTAGAGAAACTGATGTATCTGATTTTGCTCCAGTTTCAGGGTCTAGGACTTCTGCTGTTAATACATTATCATCATCAAGATTTATTGACAAATTAAAAGAAGGTTCTTCTTTTAAATGAGGTACTAAATTCTCAATTAGAAGTGTATCGACGTACTCTAAATCTTCTGAGTCTTCATCTTGTTTGTACAGGTTTACTTTTACGGTTGTTTGCCCATCTCTAACGGTAGTAAGCTCTAGTGTTTTATTTGAAGCTTCTCCGTCTTCCAAAATTGGAAAAAAAGATCCGTCAGCTTGTTTGATACCGATAATTTTTTTACTCATAATAGTCCTTTCCTTTATGGTAATACGCTTATGTAATCTTGTCAATGGTTTTTTAGGCATAAATGGTAAAAATTTGTATATATTGTCACTATTCACGATCAGGAATAATTGAGATATATAAAAGCTAATGAATGGGATAAGCCAGCAAAATCGAACGTGAATAGTAACTATATATTATTAACACCTCTTTAATAAAAATCGTTTTTCAGATATAATGCCTAAATGCAAAAAGAAACACTATACATTATATTATGTTATATTATTTGGGGTTTGATGCCTCTTTTTTGGAAACAATTAGCAGCTGTTTCTCCTGTGTATATTTTAGCCTCAAGAATTACTTGTTCTTTTGTATTTTGTTTTCTCGCTTTACTTGTAAAAAATAATTTTTCTCAGATTAAAAAAGTTTTTTCTAATAAAAAAGAAATGATTCTTTTGTTAGTTGCTGGGGTTTTCATTTCATTAAATTGGGGCTTATACATTATTGCCGTTAACTCAAACAGAATTCTTGAGACTAGTATCGCTTACTACCTTTCTCCTATATTCTCCATTTTTATTGGAGTCTTTCTTTATAAAGAAAAGCTTCTTAAAATTCAATGGGTAGCCGTTTTTTTTGCCATTTTAGGGGTTTCTATTTCTGTACTAGCATACGGGCAATTCCCACTAATGTCTGTACTATTATGCCTCTCTTTTGTATTATATAGTGTAGTCAAAAAAGTTGTTTTTTCTAACAGTAATACAAGCATGGTTATTGAAACACTTTTTTTACTTCCTTTTTCTCTTGGATACATTTTATATACTGAATGCAACAATATTGGTGCATTACAGATTCTCTCAGGGTGGGAGCTATTACTTATTCCCTTTGCAGGAATTCTAACGTCTCTTCCATTACTTCTTTTTTCAACTGGTGTAAAAAAAACACCTTTTTCGGTTATTGGAATAATTATGTTTAGCAGCCCTACAATCGCTTTTTTGATCGGCGTATTTATATATAGAGAACCTTTTACTACATTTCATCTTATAACTTTTATATGTATATGGCTTGCTGTATTATTTTTTATTATTGGAAATTTTTTTAATAAAAAAAATACAGCTATTGCAGTTACTAAGGAGGCAAAAAATTAATTTATTAAAAGCCATTGTTTTTTTTAGTATTTCAATTATTTTTTCCGCAAATATTTTTTCTCAAACAATTCCACATGATGAAAGTATTACCTTTTGGAGTAATTACCCAAATGAACTCCTCGCACAAGAAATAACAAATAGAATGTCAGATGACGAGGCTTTAGCACAAATTTTTATGTTTGGATGGGCTGGATCAGAGGTTCCTCCCCTATTGACCCAATGGGTGACACAAAGAGAACTTGGAAGCGTTAAGGTTTTTGGCTGGGACACAGAAAATGAAATTGAAGTAGCACAAGCTGTTTCTTTTTTGCAAGAGCAAGCGCAAAACACAACATTTGAAATACCGCTTTATGTCGCTACGGATCAAGAAGGTGGTTTAATACGTCATGTAAAGGGAGAAACAAGTGATACTCCTGGAAATTTAGCAATAGGAGCATCTGGATATCCTTCAGATTCTTGGTATTCTGGCTATTATATAGGACGAGAGCTTAGAGCTTTGGGAATTAATATGAATTTCGCCCCTACCGTTGATTTATACACTAATATTGAATCAACGGTTATTGCTAGCCGTTCTTTTGGTGTCGATCCTCATTTTTCAGGCGTTTTAGGAGCCTCTTTCTCAGAGGGAAGTCTTGCAGCTGGGGTAATTCCTACCGCAAAGCACTTCCCTGGCCATGGAGATACAGGTATTGATTCTCATGGTCTTCTACCTGTTATTACTGCAGACTATGAGACTCTCTTTGAAAGAGAACTTATTCCTTTTCAGTATCTTATACAAGAAGGTATCCCTGCTATTATGTCTGGTCATTTAAGTTTCCCAAATGTTAGAGAAACAGGTGAACCTGCCTCCCTTTCTGAATTTTTTTTAACTGACTTGCTTCGAACTGAAATGGGTTATGAAGGATTGATAATCACCGATGATATGATGATGAACGGAGCAACCACATATACAGGAAGCCTTTCTACAGCTGTGCATCTTGCGATTCGTGCTGGAAATGATATAGTTATTTCATCTACAACTCCTCAGCTAAATGAAAATGTATGGTCTAGCTCTGCCTTTTTAATGCAAACTGATGAAGATTTTAATGCAGCAGTTAGAAAAGCTGCTCATAGAGTAATTTTATCAAAACTCAATTACTTTAAAGGTTCTAATCCTGTACCCATTTTTCCTGATATAGCAGCTATTCCTTCTTTAGTTCCTGACCCAGAAGCCGATGCTTTCTTTGCGGCACAAGCAGCACGAGCTATAACTTTGTTTAAAAATGGTGACTTTCCTTATACTACAGAAAAAACACAAAATGAGAATGTATTAGTAGCTGCACAATTTCAAGAAGTCTTTAATGAAGCTTCTTACAGATATGACAACCTAGGTTATCATTATTTTGGGTATACTTTATCTCAAGCAGAAATTCAATCAGAGGGCCTTCGCTTACTTTCTGCTTCTCAAAACTATGATACAATAATAATTTGTGTTTCAAATACATCGAGCAGACAAGTGGCGCAGTTTTTGGAAAACAGTGGAAAAAAGGTTATTGTTATTTCAGTTTTAGAGCCTGTACATGTTTTTGACTTTGATTGGGCTGATACAATACTATTGGCATATAGCTACTCAGATTTTTCTTTTAGAGCTGCCTTTTCAGCTTTGGTAGGAGACTTCACACCAAAAGGTTCTCTTCCAATGGAAACTGAATGATAAATAGAGTAGAAGTTCTTAAACTTTCAAAAAAGCATGTTTCTCATGCAATACAATATCTTCGTTTGCATGAGCATGCTTGCGTTTCTTTAATGTCTCGCTTATTAAAATTTAATGAAATAAAAAGCCAAACTGCATACATTGTTGTGGAAAAGAAAATTTTTGTTTCTCCTGAGACAATTAAAGGAGTTTTTTTAATAACTGACTATGGTATTATTTTACATCATGTTTTGCATTGTGATATAATAAATCTTGTTACCCCTCTTCTTAAAGACAAGCCTCTTTTTTCCTTAGCTGGCATCTATGAAAGTTCTCTCCTCTTTGAGTCTTCTCTTTCTTTAAAGCCCAGCATTATATATGATTACTACTTAATGACTTACACAATACATGAAGCTCCAACAAAACCTAATAAACTATTAGAAGAAAAATTTCATCTTCTTAAGTGTTCAAAAAATGATATGAAAGAGCTCTTTACTCTCCAAAAAAGCTATCAAATAGAAGAAGTTCTTCCTCCAGGCAAAACAATTTCAGATAAAATGTGCAAAAACCTCTTAAAAACGCGTCTTGAAGAGCAAGACGTTTTTGCTATCAAAGATTGCACAACGGGTAGATATGTTGCAATGGCAGGAACAAATGCAAAAGGTGTAGACTTTATACAACTTGGTGGAATTTACACTGATATTTCATATAGAAATTTAGGACTTTCTCAAATGCTATTAAACACTATTATTGCTGGGAGCACTAAAAATATATCTTTATTTGTGAGAACGGAAAATTTTCCTGCAATTAAAGCGTATACGAATACAGGTTTTATTAAAAATGGTTCCTATAGAATCTGCTATATGTAAAAATCATATGCCTATAAAGGCGTGCGCATAAAAAAACGGGCTTAAAGCCCGCTTTTTTTTATGCTCTTAACGAGCACTTACTAGTTCCACATCGAAACAAAGATACGAATTCCCTGGTATAACTCCTGGTATACCATTTGCACCATACGCCATATCTGGTGGAAGAACTATTGTTCTTTTTTCCCCTATTTTCATTTCTTGAACCATCACATCAAAACCAGGAATCATTTGTCCTGCGCCTGTTGCAAAAGAAAGAGGATCTCGTCCAGCTGAAGAATCAAAGGTTTGCCCAGAAAGCAAATATCCTTTATAATGTGTAGAAACCTGCTTTCCTCTACCAACTGCTGCTCCTGTGCCTTCTTTTGTAATTACATAGTAAATACCGTTTTCGTCTTTTTCTGCACTCGGGAACTGTGTTTCTATTTGTGAAATTATTGCGGAAAAAGCTTGCTCTTTAGCCTTTTGTGCATTTTCATTTGCAAGCTTACTTCTTTCATTAAAATCTGCTTGTGTTGCAGTAAATTTTTCAGCTTCTGTGCCGTTTCGCACGATAGTTACTTTTTCAAGCTCGTCTTCTTGCTCTATTGCATCTACAACATCTTGTCCTTCAAGCACTACACCAAAAACAGTATGTTTACCATCTAACCATGGCGTTTCAGTGTGAGTTATAAAGAATTGACTTCCATTTGTTCCAGGACCAGCATTTGCCATTGATAGAATACCTTCTCTATCATGCTTTAATGTTGGAACAATTTCATCGGCAAAACGATATCCTGGACCACCTCTACCAGTCCCTTCTGGATCTCCACCTTGAATCATAAAATCATTAATAACTCTATGAAAAATTAAACCATCATAAAAAGGTTTCCCTTTTGCAGCATCGAGCGTGCCTTCTGCTAAACCTACAAAATTTGTAACTGTAAGAGGTGTTTCTTTATAGTGTAATTCTAAAACAATATCACCTTTACTTGTTTCCATAATGGCAAAAATACCATCTTTTCCAGCAATTGCTGCATTTTCTTTTGCAC
>CAYJPS010000082.1:0-10599 GCA_964372135.1 uncultured Treponemataceae bacterium
AAAAACTTAAAAAGCACAAATAAAACTTCAGAGACTTTTCATGTAGGCGAAAATTATGCACGTATTTTACGAGAAAACTTAGAAATGGAAATACATGATGGCAAATATATTGTATATATGCAACCACAAGTAAACATGGTAAGTGGCAAGGTTGAAAGTGCTGAGGCTCTTATACGGCGTTTAGGAGCAAACGGAGCACTGCAATCGCCAATTTATTTTTTACCGTTTTATGAAAAAGAAGGGATTATTCCTAAAATTGACGAGTTTGTATTTGAAACAGTTTGCAAGACTTTAAAATCATGGAAAGATAACGGTGTAAAAAATCTACCAACTATTTCTGTTAACTGTTCAAGAATGACTGTTTCATCAAAGGGGATAGTTGAAAAAATTTCAAAAATTTGTGACAGTTACGGTATAGAGCGCTCCAAAATTGTGATAGAAATAACTGAAACTATAAATGGAATAGATGAACATACGTTAGCTAAAATAATTAAGCATTTTTCTGATGCAGGATTTTTAGTTTCACTTGATGACTTTGGAAGCGGTTATTCAAATTTAAACTCGCTCGTTATGTCTGACTTTGATGAGTTAAAAATTGACATGAAGATAGTGGACGGTATACATGAAGATAAAAAATCTAAAGCCTTAACACAAGTTGCCATTACGCTTTGCGAAAGTCTCGGTGACATAACATCGGTTGCAGAAGGTGTAGAGAATAAATTACAACACGATACACTTTGTGAATTAGGTTGTAAAGTTGGACAAGGATATTACTACGCAAAGCCAATGCCTATAGATGAGTTTGCAGCAAAATATGTGAGTAAGTAAAAATCTCACATATATGCTTTCCACTAAAAATCCACATTTTTAGAAGTTGTTATCGTATTATTATCAAAAAACATACAATAATATATTGGAATATAGATTATTTTTCCCTTAAAGGTGATTACTCTTTCATTTGAGAGAACAAATGCCTTTTTGATATTGTAGGTTTCGCTATGTACAAATGTATTTAATGCGCTGTGTACGGTGTAATCCTTGCCCGATTTAACTTCAATTGGCACAACAGAAAGGCTCTCGTAATCATCAATGAGATAATCTACTTCGCCTTTGTTACGGTTATCATAATAATATAGCGTATGGCCATGGGCGATAAGCTCGCTAGCAACAGCACTTTCATACAGAGAACCAAGGTTGATGCTTTTTTGGTCGTCGAGAATTGCACGAATATTATTTCTGTAAAGAATAACCGAAAGTATTCCAACATCATTTAAATATAGTTTTAGTAGGTTTTTACCACTTGATTCAATGAGGGGAAATGCAGGGTTTGTAATTGCCTGCACATGTAATGCGATGCCAGCACCAATTACATAATCGAATTCATCTTTGTAATTATTAAATGTTTTACCCTTTATATGCTCTATATCTTGGTCAACCATTCGCTTCTTTTACTTTTCTGTATAACATAATGCACCTCACAACTTTTCAATAAAATTAAACTGTTATTATATTGACTTTTCAATAAAATGCTTAGATTGCAATAGTTTGAATAAACCTATTTTAATAGTTTCTTTTTGTACGAAACTCATTGACCGTCATGCCTGTCCATTGGCTAAATGCTCTCATGAACGATGACGGGTCTGAGTATCCTAAAAGGTACAAAACATTTTTTATTGTATTTTACACACATTTTTATCTTCTCCCTTATTGCGGGACTCATAGTAAATGTAGTATTATAGTAGGCATTACTAATAGTTTAAATGGTATAAAAAATGCACACAGGTTTTATCTATGTGGTAATTCTTTTTTATACAAAACTTCGTAGTGTTTCTAAAATAAAATCCTATTAATCTGTGTAATCTGTGGATAAAACGCTGATAGTAGAAAGGAAAAAAAATGAAAAAATTTTTAATCACTGTATGTGTTGTTGCTTTGACTGTGCTTGCGTTTGCAGGCGGTTCAAATGAGGATGTAAAAAAAGAAACGGTAACAGCAAGGCTTATTACCGATTCTGTTGGGATAGATGACAATTCTTTTAATGGTGCTGCATGGAGAGGTTTTTTAGACTTCTATGGTGATACGCAAGAAGAACAAAAATACCGTGGCGATTTATACGATGTTGTAGCAATTGTAACACAAGATCTTTTTGTGCCAAACTTAAAACAAACGGTAGAAAATGGGCATGATCTTATTATTTCTACAGGATTTATTTTTGCCAATGCTGTTGCAGAGGTTGCAAAAGAATATCCAGAGCAAAAGTTTATGCTTATTGATGCTACTTGGGTAAATGAGCCAAATGTGCAAAAATATGTTTTTGCAGAAGAACAAGGATCTTTTTTAGTTGGAGCACTTGCTGCACTTCAAGCAAAGGCAGATGGAATTGAAAATCCTACATTTGGATTCATTGGTGGTGTTCCAGGTTCTGTAATTACAAAGTTTGAAGTAGGGTACATTCAAGGAATAAAGCATGTTCTTCCCGATGCTGAAATTGTTGATTATTATACTAATGATTTTGGATCAGCACAGCTTGCAAAAATTCAAGCAAAAACATGGTACGACAGTGGAGTGTATGCTATTTTCTCTGCAGCAGGCAGAGGTGGTTATGGAACAATTTCTCAAGCTAAGGAGTATCGCTTGCAAGGTAAAAATGTTTGGGCAATTGGTGTAGATTCAGACCAGTACGAAGAAGGTGTGTACGAAGAAAATAAATCTGCAGTACTTACTTCAATGATTAAAAAAGTAGAAACAGCTGTTGGACTCGCACTAGAAGATGTAAAAAATGACAGCTTCTCTGGTGGGACTATACGCCTTGACCTTACTACCGATAGCGTAGGTTATAGTGATAAAAATGCAGAGATACAAGATAGTGTAATAGATGAAGTAGAAGAAATAAAACAAAAAATCCTAAGCGGAGACATTGAAATTTATGCAACATATAAAGATGCACTTGAAGCTGGTGTTGTACCAAGTGGGTTGAATGCTATGGATGATTAGGCGCGTAATATAAATTTTTGAGTAAATATTAAAGCTTTAATTAAAGTATGCTTGCTATATGAAAAATATAGTGTTATAGTATGTTTATGCGGTTAAAACTCATTGTAAAAATGTATTTACTCTTCTCGCTTACTATGGTAGTGGGGTTTTTGTTTTTTTCATGGACAATTTCGCAGAATTACGCGCAAACAACTGTGGAATTACAAAAGCAATATGAAAGGGAAATTATAAGTAAGCGTGGGAGCGAAATAAATGAGCGTTTGACACATATTGGAAGTGTATTTTCCAATGCGTATCTCCCTGATGACCAAGGCAATAGCGTTGTAAGCGAGTTTGCAGAAAACTATGAGAATATAGATGAAACGTTAATAGATTTATTTTTGGAATCAGTAATTAGAAGTAATATCTATATAAATGATATTTTAATTATTGATTTAAAAAGTGATACGGTATATTCACGGTCAAAAAGGTTTATAAAAAGATTTTATCAAGATTATGATTGGAAAAATGATCCCTTTATTCAAGAAGTTTCACAGGGGTCTGGTATTCAAATGCGTGGACTCCATGAATCGTATGGGTCTAATGTAAATGAAGAGGTCTACTCCTTTGCTCATAATATACAAAATCAAGAAGTAATTGACAGTGGAGAACAATATGCGGTTATTCTTGTAAATGTACGGCCCCATGATCTTTTTACAACGAGTTCAATTGGTACTTCTAACTATAACGAGAACTTCATTGTAGTTGATGCTGAAGGTGAAACCTTGTATCAAGAATTCTCACATGAAACTATTTCACGAGATAGCTACGAAAACAATCCATCGTACGAAATATCTCAAATGGCGCTTCTTTCATGGAGTGGTCTATCTTGCCTAAATATCATTGACACAATTGCAATTTATGAAAACAGCTTGAAAACTATTCTACAGGGTACTTTACCCATTATGGCAATTATTTTATTGTTTTGCTTACTGATTACTGCCATTAGCACAAGGCTTTTTTCAAGGAGAATAAACAGAATTGTACATCACATGAGCAAATTAGAAACTGGTAATTTTAGTGAAACATTGAAAAGTGTTTCAGATGATGAACTCTCAATCATTGAAAATGGCCTAAATAAAATGACAGAACGCCTTCAAAGTCATATAAAAAAAGAATATATTTCAACTTTAAAAATTGCACAGGCACGTTTACAATCATTACAAGTTCAAATAAATCCCCACTTTATGTTTAATACTCTAGAAACTATTCGTAGTACCGCATCTCTTGAAAAAGCAACAAAAACATCGAGGATGATCACGCTTTTGGGACAAATGTATCGCTGGAATCTTCGAAACAAAGATAGTGTCACAATCAAAGACGAACTAGAATACATAGAAGAATATCTTTCTTTATTTGAAATAAACAAAGGTATTGATATAGAATTAAATATTCAAATGCCGCTCGAGCATTATCAAATTTTAATACCGAAATTATCCTTACAACCTATTGTAGAAAATAGTCTTATACATGGTTGTGAACATTTAGAAGAAAGCTATGCAATTTCTATTAGTACGGAAGACATTAGTGATTCTGTAATAGGCATTTTGATTACAGATGAAGGAAAAGGAATAAGTAATAAGCAAGCACAAGAATTAGAAAAAAATATTAACAGTACAATGATTGATGATGCGAATTACCATATTGGACTTGCAAATGTACATAATAGAATTAAACTTAAATATGGAGAGACTTTTGGGGTAAAGATTTTGCAGCTGGAGCACATAAAAGGAGCAAGCATACAAATTTTGCTACCAAAGAAGATGACAGAAAATGAAAACATATAATATTTTGATTGTAGATGATGATTCAATAGTTAGGCAAGGTATCATCGCAGAAATTGACAAAGACGATTTAGGCATTGACTCTATTTGGGAAGCTGAAAATGGAGAGCAAGCACTTGAAATATTTAAATCAAAAAAAACGGTTGACTTGATTATTACGGATATAAAAATGCCTAAGCTCGATGGAGTAGGGCTTGTAAAAGAAGTAAAAAAAATTGATGCGGATATTCCAATGATCATTATAAGTGGTTATAATGATTTTGATTATCTAAGGCAGGCTATTCGCTACGGCGTTAATGATTATCTATTAAAGCCTATAAATCCAATTGAGTTAAAAGATATTTTACGCACGTTATTTGAACAAAGTAGTTTTTCTCAAAATGCCTTATCAAGTTCAAATACGCAAGTCAGGGAAAGTACACTATTTCGCTTAGTTGAAGGCAATATTAGTAATCGAGAGTTACAAGAAAAAACAAATACTATTGGCATCGCAAATTTACACGGTACATTTTTGGTTGCAGAAATTGAAGCATATCTTGCATTATCGCAAACACAAAAATATAATTTGGCAATTTGGGTTAATGATGAGATGCAAATGACTAGCTGTGGAAACGCATTTTTTCACCCAACCGGAAGAATCCTTTGCATTCTTGATGGTACAAATGATGAATTGTCTAAAAAAAAGGTTTTGCAAAATATTGTAAAAAAAGCACAGTTAGAACATTCTTATTCATTAACATGTAAATTTGGGTTGCTTGTAGAAGATGTAGAAAGTATTGCATTTTCATTTAATTCTTTGTCAGAAATCAATGATGGGGGTACGTCAAATCGCTCAAAAATTATTCGGGATGTTATTTCGTATGTGAATGCACATCTTGCAGAAGCTCTCACAATTAAACAAATTGCTGATGAATTTTTAATTAGCCCTTCATATTTAGGAACTCTTTTTAAAAAAGAAATGGATATGCATTTTACGGAATACGTCAACAAAAAACGCATTGAATATGCAGTAGTGCTTCTCGATACTACAACACTTCGAGTTTATGAAATTGTAGAAAAAGTGGGCTTTTTGGATAAAAATTATTTTCTGCGTCTTTTCAAGAAATACACGGGCAAAACTCCAGGAAGTATTAGAAAATAGCCAATTTTATTATTTTTTTATCATGAATAAATGTAAAATGCTATAATTTGACATGCTATTTTTATACTTTGTCCACTTTTACTATTTTATTCTGCCCTCTATAATGTTTTTATCCCTAAAGGGAATTAACATTACGAATGAACAATAAAATTTGAATGACTAAACTTCAGTGAGCATTATTTATTGGAATTCAAAAAGTTTTCGGAGGACATGAAAATGAAAAAAATTATCTTGTTGGTATCAGCCTTAATGCTGATATGTGGTTCAATGGTTTTTGCTGGTGGTGGAAGCGATTCTGGTAGCTCATCTGATTCTGAAATTACGCTTCAGTTTTTGGCAAATGAAACACCTATCTTACCTCGTGAGTTCTGGCAAACTGTGGCAGATAGATATCATGCAGAAAATCCAAACGTAACAGTTGAAATGTTGTATCAACCAGCATCAAATATCAGTGTAAATGAGCATGCTAAAACACTTTTAGCTACAGGCCAATTTCCTGATATCACAGTTATGACAACACCTAGCGATTATGTACCATCAGGAGCATTGTTAAAACTAGATGATGCTGATGTAGATATGATTGCCCCAGAATACATCCATAAAATTGATGGTGGAATTTATGTAGTTCCTTACAAAATTCAAGTGGGTGGTGTATGGTATAACAAAGATTTATTTGAACAATATGGATATGAAGTACCTACAACTTGGGATGAATTTGTTGCTATTTTAGAAGGTTTTGAAAGTAATGGTATTACCGCTAATGTACTAGGTCTTAGAGATGGTTGGGCCCATGTTGTTCCATTTGGTTGTATCCAAGCAACAGAAGCACTCCAAGATGATCAAGACTGGCCTTCAAAAAGAATGGATGGACAAGGTTCATTCGCAGATAATGCTGACTTTATGGATGGTGTAGAAAAATTTGCACTTTTAATGAATGATTATAATGCGCAAGATAAGTCAAGTATGACCTATGCTCAAAACAATGAAAGATTCTTTAACGGAGAAGCAGCAATGTTCATAATGGGTTCATGGATGCAAGGAGCAGAAATGACAACAGAGCACGACTTTGAAGTTGGGTACTTCCCAATTCCTACAGATGATGGTGAAATTATTATTCCTCTTTGGGTAAATGAAGGTCTTTCAATTAGTTCAAAAACAAAATATCCAGAAGAAGCAAAAGACTTTGTACGCTTTTTCCTTGAAGACGAAGTTTGGGCAGCACAATTCCTAGCATCTGAACAATTGTTTTCACCTCTTAAAGATCCTGTAATGTACGATGCAACACGCTTACATGATGAAGTTGTAGAAACAGTTGCAACTGGACGAGGAATCCCTAACTTCTTTGACCAAGTTGGCGACAATGCTTGGGTTGCAGGTGGTAGTGATCTTCTTTCAAGAGCAACATTGGATATAGCTTCTGGTGAAGATATTGATGAAACAATTGAAAATTTAGATAGAGAATTTGATCGACTATTAGAAAATTACGCTGACTAAGAAAAGTACTTAAGCTGTGTTACAATAGAATTGTAACACAGCTTTTTTTAAAAGGATTTAAAATAATGAGATTAAAATCTAAAGACTTCAGATCAAATTTGCTTCTTTTAGCGCCAGGCACAATTATTTACGTTTTATTTATGATTGTACCTATTTTATTGTGTTTTTATTTTGCCCTAACAAACTGGGATGGTATAGGTCCAAACTATAAATTTATTGGACTGAGAAATTTTAAAAATATTTTTACAGATGCAAGCTTTTGGGATGCATTTCAAGTTACGATTATACTTACTTCAGTAAGTACTCTTTTACAAAATGTATTTGGTATTTTGTTTGCTGTATGGCTAGACAATAAAGGGAAAGTGTATGGTTTTAGCAAAACCATTATGTTTATTCCTGCAATACTTTCCAGTGTTGTAGTATCTTTTATTTGGTCGTACATGACACAAGGTGATGGCGGAATAATAAATACCGTATTGTCACTTTTTTCTATTGCGGGAGTTGATTTTTATTCAACAAAATTTATTACAACGTTAACGGTTACCTTTGTTATTTCATGGGCTGCTTTAGGATTTTATATTACGGTGTATGATGCAACATTGAAGACAATACCTGAAACATTATACGAAGCTGCCGAAATTGATGGGGCAGGAAGTTTTCAAAAATTTAAGAATATTACGTTACCACTTTTAACGCCTGGAATCATAATTTGTACTATTTTTTCACTTATTGCGGGGCTTAGACAATATGACTTTGTAAGAATTATGACACCGCTAACTATTGAAACAATTTCGGTAAATGCAATTTCGCGTATGACTGAATATAATATGTTTGGTTATTCTGTGGCAATCGTAATCGTATTATTTTTGTTTATTGCTCTCTTGAGCGTTTCACAAAGAATATTATTCAGAAAAAAAGAGGTTAGTTACTAATGAATGTTTTAGGAAATCAACGAAATAAAACAAAAAACCTAGTGTCACAAATTGGGTTATTAATTGTAGTATTCATTTATGCTGTACCTTTATATGTAGCAATTGTAAATGCTTTTAAACCGTACTCAGAAATCATTACAAATCCACTTGCACTTCCCGCAAATCCTACATTTGAAAATTTTATTACAACTTGGAAAAATATCGATGCTATCCAACTGTACATGAATAGTATGTTAATTACAGGTGGTTCTCTCTTATTATTAGTATTGGTTACATCTATGGCTGCATATGTTGTAGCTCGAAGTAAACATAAATCGATTGTCTTTTTGCAGATGTTTTTCCTACTTGGTTTTATGGTTCCTGTTCAAATGATATTAATTCCAAGTATTAAGACCATGCAATTTTTTAACTTATTTCATACTATGCTTGGAATGATTTTATTTAACTGTGCGGTATATTTTTCAACATCTTTCTTTTTGTACTCGGAGTTTTTTAAAACCTTACCAAAAGAATTGGAAGAAAGTGCCTTTATGGATGGTGCAAGTAAATTTACAATTTACTATAAAATACTTCTTCCTGTATTAAAGCCTTGTACATCTACTGTCATTATTTTTTCAGGAATGTGGATTTGGAACGATTTTTTGCCTCCCTTATACTTATTAGATCCTCGTAGAGGAAATACAATAACAACTGGAGTTTATAGAGCGATTGGTCAATATTCTACGGCTTGGGATACCGTTTTTGCTGCAGTAATTCTATCTGCTTTACCGATATTAATACTATACTTGTTTTTACAAAGACAATTTCAAAGCGGGCTTGCAGCTGGTGCTGTAAAAGGCTAGGGAATAATTAATAATGTATAATTAATAATTATTTTGAGAAAAACATTGTCTGAATTTTGTACCATTCTAGGTGCATCGAAGAATCTTATTTATAAAAAAGATGTTTTAAGGTTTTAGACTTATGAAGAGTGAAAAACAGCAATAGGAGAAATTATGAATAATTTGTATACTTTAACAAACAGTAAAAGCAGGTCAATTTGTGGTGAAAACCCTACAGGTGGAAAGGGCATGGCTGCCATGAGCGAGCCGGACTGTCTTGCTTCTGAACTTCTTGGTAAGGGTTGGAAATGTCGTCCTTTTATTACGGTGAATGCAAAATCGACAGGTACACTATGCGATATTGAAGGATCTGGTGAAATTGTAAGCATGTGGATTACTGGTGAAGTTGACAGAGGCTTAATTCTTAGAATGTATTGGGATGATAGTGATGTTCCAGCAGTAGAATGCCCACTTACCGAGTTCTTTTGCTTTGGCTGGGCAGAGCCACATGATATGAAAGAAAATCATTGGAACAGAGGCCCTTATTACACCGTGGATTCAGAGTTAGTATCTGTAGCACCAAATAGAGGTTTTTCATGCTTTATTCCTATGCCGTATAAAAAGCGTGCAAAAATTACGCTCGAAAACAGGACAAAAAATAATAAAGGCATTTACTACCAAATAAACTATGAAGAAAAGGCCATTGAAGATAATGCAGGATATTTTCATGCTCAATTCAAAATGTCAATGCCAGTACCGTATAAAGAAGTTCATACACTTTTAGATGGCGTAGAAGGAAAAGGAACCTACATTGGAACCTCTTTGTATGTCGGATTAAACAGAGCGTCAAGATGGTGGGGTGAAGGCGAGTTTAAGTTTTATATGGACGGCGATAAAGACTATCCAACTATTTGTACAACTGGCCTTGAAGACTATTTTCTTGGTGCATTTAATTGGGACTGTGAAAATGAGTATCGACCATATTCACATCAGTATTGTGGGATGAATGTATTGAAGCCAGATGGCTTATATACCATTCAACAACGGTTTTCATTGTATCGCTGGCATGTGAAAGATCCAATTTACTTTGATAAAGATCTAAAAGTAACTGTTCAAGCCTTAGGCTGGATACGAGATGATGATGGAAAAACTCCTTACTATATGTGTAGGGAAGACGATTATCTTTCTGTTTCATATTTTTATTTAGATAAACCTTTTGCAAAACTGCCTGAGCTACCAAGCCATGAGGTTTTTGCACAACGATATTAGTTTCGACTTATTCAAACTGCTTCAACCTTGAAGCAGTTTTTTATTCCTTTAAAAATCAAAAAAATATCTTTTTTTTGCAAGAAAAGACTTGACAAATTGTTTAAAGTTTGTTATAACTAACTTAT
>CAYJPS010000083.1:0-10253 GCA_964372135.1 uncultured Treponemataceae bacterium
ACGCAGATTTGTAGGATTTTTACAGCACGAACTATAAGAAACATATGCCTAATGTTAGGATTAATGCATACCAAAAATATAAAATATTTTGACTTTTTTGTGGTAGAGGGTAAAGGTCTATGAATACGCAAAAATTATAATCTGCGTAATCCCATAAATCTGTGGATAAAAAAGAAAGTATTAAAAACAAGGAGATAAAAATGAAAAAAAACATAGCGGTAATCGAAGGCGACGGTATTGGCCCAGACATTGTAAAACAAGGTTTGGCAGTTTTAGATAAAGTTGCACAAAAATATGGTCATGAATTTGAATACACTCGTGTATTGGCAGGTGGGGCGGCAATTGATGCAACAGGAGCTCCTTTACCACAAGAAACAATTGACATTTGCCAAAAATCAGATTCTGTACTACTAGGGGCTGTAGGTGGTGCAAAATGGGACACACTTCCTGGTAATTTACGCCCAGAAATGGCGCTTTTAGGTTTACGAAGTGCTTTAAAAGTATTTGCAAACCTTAGACCAGCACTTATGTTTAAACAGCTTTCTGCTGCATGTCCATTAAAAGAAGAAATTATTGGCGAAGGCTTAGATATTTTAATTATTAGAGAGCTTACTGGCGGTATTTATTTTGGCGAAAAGGGTAGAAGTGACGATAAAAAAACTGCCTATGATACTATGCAGTATTCATGGAACGAAATAGAAAGAATCTTAAAAGTTGGTTTTGAATCTGCCCAAAAACGTGGTAAAAAACTTTGCGTTGTAGACAAGGCTAATGTTCTTGAAAGTAGCCGCCTCTGGAGAGAAGTAACAGAGAGTATGAAAGCAAACTATAGCGATGTAGAACTATCATACATGTATATAGATAATGCAGCCATGCAATTGGTACGTAATCCAAAACAATTCGACGTAATCGTAACAAGCAATATGTTTGGAGATATTTTATCCGATGAAGCAAGTCAAATTACAGGTTCTATCGGAATGCTCGCTTCCGCATCTTTAGGTGACGGAAGTGGCCCTGGCCTCTATGAGCCAATTCACGGTTCAGCTCCTGACATTGCAGGAAAAGATCTAGCAAACCCACTTGCAACTATTTTATCAATTGCAATGATGCTACGCTATGACTTTGGAATGGAAAAAGAAGCCCAAGATATTGAAGCTGCTGTTGAAAAAGTACTTGATGATGGTTTTAGGACAGCTGATATTGCAGGGCTTGATGCAGAGAGTTTAAAGGAAAGTGGCAAACTTGTGGGCACGGTGAAAATGGGTGAGTTGGTACTAGAAAGGTTGTAAAAGTTTTTTATCTGAATAAATCAATAGCTTCTTGCTCAAGCTTGCAATTGTTTTGAAGCATAAATTGAATTACATCTCGATAGATCTGTTTTTTGTTTAGTTCTATATCTTTTTCTTGCATTTTTTCAAGTCTTACTTTATCATTTGCGGTTAACTGTTTCCAGTTGCTTTTGTTTTCTTGCAATGTCTTAATATCCATATGAAGCATTTGAAATGGGATAGTAGTTTTTTCACATAGATGTTCAAATATATAAAAACCACCTGCATCAATATCACCAAAATGAAAATAAGATACGTCATGATTATTTTTGTATAATACTTGTAAGAAGCTTCTTTTTATGCGGCTGTGAAAGCCTCCTAAATATATTGAGCATGTTTCTTTATTACAATAGTTATGAAAGCTGGTTAAATTTTCTATCGTTACAACCTGTTTTCCTTTTACATTTACGGTCTGTAAGTCTTTCATTGTCATTGTAGAAAGTGCAATATCACCATTTAATAGTGAAAGATCAATTGTTTGATTTTTAAATACTAATTCAACGGCACCCTTAATCATTACATAGGTTGGAGTTTTTACAATGCCACATTCTTCAAAAACTGTTTTCGAATCTTGAAAGCCCCCATATTGAAACATCAAATTTTGTACTTTTGAAGCTACGGCTTCTAATATTTTTGAATCATTAAAAAGTTTTATTGAAGCATCTCGAATAAAAATCTCATCACTGTGTTGTTCGATAAAGGGAACAGCGTTTAGTATGTTTTCAAATTCGGCGTAGTCACCTGAAAAATACTCTATGCTTTTATTTTGCTCCATTCGGTTGATTTGTTGATGGATATAGTTTTGTAATATACACCCATCCGAATTTTCGTATTTTGAAAATTGTTCCATTAACCATATGTTTGTATCTTTTTTTTGTGTTCTTCCTAAGTAAGAATATGCATTATCAATAGTTTCTAGATTTAGCGTGATTTTTTGTATTACTCTATTTGAAGAAGTATTAAGATGTACAAAGCCTTGTTTTTCCAATTCTTTTGCACCTGTATTTACATTTTGAAATGTTTTAAAATCTGAATCATCATTGTATTTTTTGAAAATTTGTTCTGGCGCTATTTGAAATTTTTGGGTATTTTTGTTTTTACTGATGAAAGTTTTACTGTTTTCAAATTTATCTAAAAGGGTAGAAAGAATTTTTTCTTCTATATGGTTCATGTTGTTTTATCCTTACAAATAATCATATCCTGCAATAAGGCTTTTTTTATCATCTCTAAAGGCAGTAAGTATTGTATTTACTTTTTCGCCGATAACTTCAATTTTGGAAGGTGGAGTTGCTAAAATAACTTGCAATTCTAGGCTGTTAAAAAAATCCATCATTGATGCGATTCTTTCATCATCCATTTTATCAAATGCTTCATCTAATAACATTAATCGTATTGGTGCTGTTTTAAACTGATAGAGTTGATAGAAAGATGCTGCAATTGCCACGTAATACGGAATTTGAGTTTCGCTGCCACTTTTTTCTCTGTAAATATCTGAAAAGCGTTGACGAGAACCATTTTTTTTCGAAATTTCAATATCATAATCTAAATAGGTGCGGTAGTCAGTGTATTCTTTAATTATTTTTTCACCTTTATCATCTTTCGTAGTAAGTTTTGCAAATAAATCATCCATTTCTTCTTTGTATTTTTGTTCAAAAGAAGAAGTCCATAAATTAAAATCACTTAAATTGCTATCTGAAGTTATCATTTTATATAGACTTTCTTTTATCTTGTCATAGGTAACAACAAATTTGTATTCATCATCACCATAGTAGATGTTTTTTAGTGCTTTATTAAGATTTTTAAATTCTGAGTGGGCTTTTTCAATATTCTCTTTCATCTTGGCTAAAAAATCTGTTCTAAAAATATGTTCGCAATCTTCTTTTGCTTTTCGTAATTTTTCATCAAAACGTACTAAGTCTACCATTTCTAAATGATGTTTTTCGTTTATATAGTCATTCATACCATCTGTTCCTCGAATAAAGTCTTGCTCGAATGTATGATTATATTCGTCTTGCAATGCTTTTAGGCCCTTGTTTCCATCGAGAATGTCATAGAGTTCTTTAGAGTATTGTGCATTTTGGGGTGAAAAATTTTCAAATATTTGTTTAGCAGTTTTTGTTTTTGTGTTTTTTAAGTATTTTTCTGTTGCTTCTTCTTTGCTCTTTAAATCTTGGTCGGCGACTTTTAAAAAGGATTCATTTTTTATTTGGAATTCATCTACTTTAATTCTTAAATCTTTTTCGTCTTTTTCTTGTGATAGCGTCATTCGTAGAATATCATTGTCTATAGTACTTTTCTCCTGAGAGCATTGCACTTTCTTTTTTTCACACTCATCAAGTTTGAACGAAAGTTCGACATAGGTTGGGTCATTATTTGCAACTTTTATTTCATTTTCTACTTCTGTTTTTTCTTTTTTGTATTGTGCTAGAAGTTCAGGAGCTTGTAAATAGGTTGCCATAAGAGCAAAATTCACTTTTTCATTTGCATCTAGCACTTTCTTTAGCACAGCTTCTTTTTCACGTAATTCATTTTTAACAGCAGTTTTTTCAAGGAGTTCTGCTTTTGCATTTTTTATTTGTATTGCATAAGCATTCTGTCCTATGTATGGATTTTTGTATGTTGATGTATCTAAAAGACGTGCAACAAAGCCTTGGTAAAGCATTCCTTCCTTTGTTATTGCAATATCATGGTTTTCTAAGTCATTTACAGACTTACATCGAGTAACACGCCCTAAAAGATAGTACATATATGCTTTTGCATACCTATTTTCACTATTGCAAACATATGCTAAAGAAGTGTTTGCTACAGAATCTATGAGTTTTATTTTTTTTGTGTTAATTATCCCTGCTGTATGAATATTTTGTTTATTGTTATTGTATGCATCAAGTGCAATGTCATAATATTCAGGCTCTACAATTAAATAAAACTTTTGAGTATGTAAGTAACCTTCTATTGCATTCTGCCAAACAGAATCTGTTACTTCCAATAAGTCACACAAAATGTGAACTTTGGATGTTATTCCTCTTTTTTCAAAAGTTTCTTCAATAATTTTTTGCAGTTTAAGCGTATTAGCAGGATATGGCAGTTTTTTGTTTTCAAGATTTTGAAGCATTGTTTGCAAGGTTTTCATAGTATTATCAATTGTGCGAATACTAAATTGTAATTCGTTATAGTTATACTTTGTTTCATTTATTGTGCTATCAATAGCACTTTGTAATTTTTCAAATATTGGTAACTTTTCTTTTAGTGGTTTTTCGCTTCCAATTTGCATAAATTCATTTTTTGAAATAATTTCTTTAAATGTGTTAGAAAGTAAGCGCAAGAGTATTTCAATAGTATCAATGCAAGCTGCGAGCTTTTGACTTTTTTGTGTTTCTTCTTCAATTTTTTCTGTAAGTATTTCTAATTTTCGCTTTGCGTTTTCAACTAACTGGCCTGCTTTATTTCCTGCAAGCGCAATATGTAGTTCAACCTTTTCTTTTTCTAAAGATGTAATTGCTTCGTTTATTTTTTTTGAAGCAAAAGTTTTTATTTCAATAGATTGAGTAGTGCTTTGAATATTTGTTTTTAAAGAAGTAATTGACTCTTGCAAATAGTCAAGTTCAGCAATTGAAAGAAGAAGAATATTTATGTGCATATCTTTTTGTTTCTTTATATATTCTTGATACTTATTTTCAATGCATACGAGTGATGTTAATTTTTTGTTTGTTCTTTCAATAAGTTCTTCTAATTCACTGAGATTATTAATGTTTTCTCTAAGGCTTTCTACATCTAATGTCGATTCCGAAAGTACAAACTTATTTATAAAGTCTTTAACATTATCCATAGGTTTAAATGCAAGAGACTTTGGAACAATATCAAAAAATCGATCTTCTAATCGTCCTAATCTGTGCTGAAATTGTTCTTTTGCAAGCCTCTTTTGATCTATCAGATTTACTTTTCTTCCCTTAACCTTAAAGTCTTCTAGTCCTGCAGGTCTATCCCCATTTAAAAAGGTAATATCTTCAAATTGGCACTCTTCAATATACCATTTGCATTGCACGCTACTTTCTTCGTCATGCGATGCCATGTAAACTCCAAGTACAAAGTACTTTTCATCTTTTTCATCAAAAAATTCTAGTGCTACATGAGAAATAACCGATTTTTTTCTTAAATATGTTTCACCAATTGTCCCAATTTTGCACCGCACATATCCGCGCAAATTTCTACTACCCTTGTCATTTGCAGCAGTGTTAAATTTTTGTGTATTTGTTGTTAATATTAGTTGTATTGCATCGAGAATAGTCGATTTCCCTGCAGTATTTTCGCCTGTAATAAGGGTTGAGCCATTTAACGAGATTGTTTCGTTTTCAAAATAGTGCCAGTTTATTAGTCTAATCCGACAAAGTGATTTCTTCTGCATTGTCTTCCTCTTTTATTTCACCATATTGTAAAAGTCTATTTTGAATTGATTCATAATAGCTTGTAATGTCATCCATTTGCGCAGCCATAATTATTGAAGGATAAATTAGTATTCGAGACTCATCTAATGTTATATCGGTATCTATTGCTTGTAATAGGTTGTACCGTCTAAGGGTGCTTATTATTGACTTTTCAAGTGTTTTATCCATAGTTGGCTTTGCTTTTATATTGAGCATTGCGTATTTAGTGCGTAATTCCTCCATAAAAACTGTTACTTCGTCTGAAAATGTTCCAATTTCTTTTCGTTTTTCTATGTACAATAGCCTAAAAATGAGTAATGCAATGCTTTCATATTTTGTAAGTTGTAGCCTTCCTATTCCAAAAATATTGTTAATACCAATAACCCCTACTGTTTCATTTATAAGAAGTTGATATCCTAGTAAATCAAAATACTGTATAAACATGTCTTTATTTTGAAATACAAACATATATTCTTTTTTTGTGTCCTCTCTACCTTTCATTAAAAAACAGTGGTTAAGAAGCTTATTTGCTGCAATACGAAATTTTTCTTTTTGTGCACTTGATTCTTTAAGTATGTCAAACATGAGAATTTCCTTTTACTTTAATAATATCAAAATCATAAAAACTAACTATAGGGGTACATATTTTTAGGTTTTTCCTTTTTACGGTATAGCAATTTAATTTGTTTCCCGCATAGATACTAATATAGATAAGACGAATTACATCACGTTTTGTTTCTAATGGTAGTGTTGATGCTTTTACTATATCTTTATCGACGAGTATCTTTTTTACAAACTCATCTATATTTTTTCTGGAAAATCGTCCCCTATTTTTTTCTTGCAATGCTTCTATGTATAATTGCCTTTCTTGTTCAGTTAGTACAGAATTTTCTGAAAAACTTTCAATTTGAGACAAATCGCGTTCCACAGGAATTGTTCTTAGCGATTCATTATCGATAAAGCGTTGAGGAAATACATTAAAAATACTCAATAAGTCAAAATCACTTTCATCGTTGTTTCCTTTTTCGTCATCGCTATTGCATTGCTCACTTATATTTTTTAGGATAAAATTAATTTTTTCTTGAATATTGTTTCCGCTCGAAAGCAAAAACTTTGCCCGCATAATTGCATTTTTAATGTATTTTGTATTTTTTCGGTCTATCTCTTTGATAATATCATCAAGAGCATAAAAAGCTGATTTTATATCGTAAATTAGTTGGTATACTAAATCTTTGGCACTATCTGTATCTGTTATGCCTTCTATTTCCATGCATCCCTTTACTGATGCTTGCATGAGGGTTTCATTTTCGATAAATTCTTGAAGTTTTTCAACAATAGCATTTCTGAATCTTGCAACATTATCACTTGTTTTCATTCTAAAATATGCTTTAGAGCCAATGGTTTGCTGATAATCAAATAAAAGTTCAATAATTTCGCCTGGTTGCATGTCGCTTGTTTGCTTGTCGATGTAGCGTTTAATACTTGCATTCAGTTTTTTTAGTTCAGAAATAAGTCTGTCTGTATTTTCTTTGGCGCCTTTTAATATTAGCTCATAGGGAGCCGAGTATAGTTCTCTGTTTTGTAAGCTTGCGTGTATTTGTGAAAAAAGACCTTGGTACTCTGTTTCATCATTTCGCATGATAGTATTAAAAGATTCTATAATCGGAACTGCGTATTCATATAATACGATATTAGTTTGATGATTTTCTATGTTTTCATAATCGAGCCACCCGCTGTTTTTTAGAACACGAATAATACTAAGCGCTTTTTCACGTGGAGTAGAAGGGCTGCTATCATCATCTTCAAAAAATAATTCAGCTTCGTTATAAGAAAAGTGGTTTTCTAAACGAGAAACTATTATTTCTTTATTTACGCCAAAAGAAAGTTCAGATTTTAGTAATTCGAAAATAATGAGTATGCAATCAACGTACGTTTCTTTGTTTTTGCTTGCGAGGGGTCTAAAAAAAGTATCAGGTAAGTATTGAAAAATATTTGTCATACATTAACTCTTCTCTTTAGTGTATCATAGTTCTTTTAAATAATATAGTAATGAAAATCTTGTATTTGTATTTTTTCAGAAGAAAAAAATACATCTTTAATAAACACTTATAAAATCCTATCCCCCATTTTGTAGGGTTACCAAACATATAGATCTCATAAAGAAAAGTATCTTTTCAAGCATTGACACATGTGGGGATGCTATATATACATAACGTATGTTTGAAAATAATATACGCCCTCAAAAGAGATTGTAAAATAACAGGTGTATAAAGCTTATTCAGCCAAAAATGTGCATGCGTCCTATGGATACCCATGTGTAAAGGTTTTTAAAAAAAAAAAGTAAGTTTTAGCTAACTTTTCTCTTGACAAAAATCTTTTTTCGTATTAAGTTATATATAACTAACATTGTAAGGGGTTAAGCATGAAAATAGAAACAGATTTTATTAATCACTGTGCACCTGTATTAATTGGCATAAAACCTGCGAGCATGTTTTCCGTAAAGACAAAAAATCATCCACATTTACAACAAGAAATTACTTCAATAAATGACACCTTGAAGCAAAATGGACTTAGGGTAAGACAAATTATGCGATGTGAAACATACTCTTTGCTTTTTGTATATAGGCCAATAGATTTAGAAAATTTATTATTTGCAAGCAAAATTTCTGAGTATTTAGAAATTTGTGGGTATGATATGTCAGGTAATCTTGAAAGTGTATTATTTGAACTTTTTTTAAAGTTATCATGTGAAAAGGATTTTCCTCATGAGGTGGGAGTTTTTTTAGGCTACCCCTTAGAAGATATTTTGGGGTTTGTTAAACATAAGGGAAGAAATTATAAATCGTTTGGTTACTGGAAAGTGTATAGTGATGAAAAAAAAGCTAAAACACTTTTTTCAGAATATGATCGATGTAAAGAAAAACTTGTTTCTCTTTATAAGCAGGGAACGAGTTTTAATCAACTTTGTGTTGCATCGTAAAAAAGGTGAAAACGCGTAAAGCGAAAAAATATAATTAATAGGAGTAATAATGAATGTCGAGGCACAAATAGCACCTCACCATTCATTTAGAAGTTTGCGTTGCAAACTTAGTATATTATGTCATTTTCATAGGTAATGAAAATGACTTGAAAAAAGACAAGGTGCAAAAACTGAAGTTTTTTTCTTGCCTTTTTATAGGAGAGATACGATGAAAGTTGCAATTATTTATGCAAGTACAACAGGAAACACAGAAGCAATGGCTAATGCCATTAATGATGGAGCTACAGGAGCTGGTGCAGAGGTAAAAATTTGTAAAGCATCAGAAATCTCAGCAAGTGATGCTGCCGCTTACGATGTTCTTGCACTTGGAAGTCCTTCAATGGGTGCAGAAGTTTTAGAAGAAGATGAAATGGAACCATTTTTTACTTCTTTAGAAAGCAGTTTATCAGGCAAAAAAGTTGCCCTTTTTGGTTCTTACGACTGGGGTGATGGACAATGGATGCGCGACTGGGAAGAAAGAGTAACTGCAGCAGGTGGAACACTGGTAAGAGAAAGTTTAATTGTAAACTTAACTCCTGAAGGTGATGACATCACAGCTTGTAATACATTCGGAAAGGATATTGCAAGCTAAATTAAAATTGGCCATAAAAGCGTTTAACGGAAAGTGTGTACTGGTAAGCGCATTAAAGATTTTATATGCATAAAATCTTGTCTCCTAAGCAGGGTTGCTTTCGTCAGGCAATCCTGCTTTTTTTTATGGGTAAAGGAATGTCTAAGATGTGTAACTAATAGGTTAATTGTTTGACTTTTCTTTTTGTGCGTGGTATAATAAGGCCATTCAATTTCGGAGGAAATATGCCAAAAATTGTTCCTGTACGCGATTTAAAAAATACTGCAGTAATTTCGCAACTGTGTAATGAAAGCAATGAGCCCATTTTTATTACAAAAAATGGATATGGAGATATGGTTTTAATGAATATGAAGTTGTATGAGGAAACCATGGCTCAAATACATGCTGCAAACTTGATAAATGAGTCATTGCAAGATGTTGCCAATGGTGCAGATGTAATAGAAGGCGATTCTTTTTTTAATAAAATGAAACATCAGTATGGAAACTAAGTATGGTCTTGTAGTTTATCCAAAAGCAGCAGAAGATATTGAGAGTATTTTTAGATATATTTCTGTTGAATTAGAAAATCCGACTGCGGCAGGTAAATTCATTGATAAATTCTACACAAAGTTAGAAAATATTAGATATTTCCCAAAAAGTATGCCACAAATTTCTAATGTTGCAGTGAAAAATAAAAATCTACGAAAGCTAGTTATAGATAATTATATTTTATTTTATAATATAAATGAAACGCAAAGGGTTATAGAAGTTGTTCGAGTACTTTATGGTATGATGAATTGGCAAAATCTTTTGTAAAAAAGGGACGCTAACATAGGTTGACAAAAAAAGTTTCTTACGATATATTTATAACAGTGTTATATAACACTGTTATAAAGGGTAAATATGGAAATAGA
>CAYJPS010000084.1:0-10182 GCA_964372135.1 uncultured Treponemataceae bacterium
ATTCGAAATTTATACTCATAGCTATGAAGTAACTTACTCTAAGGGTGCTTACTAAGCATTATGACCATTTACCTAAAAGCTGAATACATAAACCCGACCAGCTTTTAATGTATCTATAGTAGTCAGAGGTGTGATTTCACGTTTGCTCAAAAGAGATAGAGGAGAACGACCGTTACTTGCTCTCAATGATCAGTAAGGCAATTCTTTTTATTAAAATGAAACTAAATAATATTTTATACTTTATAGGATAGTATCATGTATCGTTAAAAAGGCCTTCACAGCTCTGTAAGGCCTTTTTTATGCACATATTACCCTTTTTGTAATCTATTGAATGCCTCTAGCAAAGTTTTACGTAATGACTTGTCAAAGCGAGGTTTAATGGGTAACACTAGTTTCCAAAGTTCTGCTTCTGTTGCTGGACATTTTTTCCCAAGATTTATTAACGTAGGCTTTTCTAAAACAAAATGTGCTGGTACGTTATACTGGCATGCTACTACATCGCGAGCGAGAAAGTACTCTTTAATATTTTGCTGCTGTAGTTTTGATAATTTTTTCCACTGGCATAATTTAGTCCAGCTAGGTTTTTGTTCTTTTACTGCGCACGCTTTATCTAAGTTTGTACGTGCGGTGGTGCTAAGCTTTTTCTCTTTAACATCTTTTTCAAGTATTTTTCTGAGCTGTATTAAATACTGTACATCACTAAGGGCGTAATCTATTTGCTGATTACTTAATGGGCGTATAAGCCAGTTTGTTTTTTGTAATTTTTTTTTGTTTCCAAAGGAAAACTCAACATTTAAGAGCTTTTCACATAATATAGACAGACCACCTTTAATACCTAGTGTTGTTGCTAGGGCCTGTATATCATAGACATTTTCTACTTTTATTTTATATTTATTGTAGATAAGGGAAACATCACTAGAAGCACTAAACCATACCTTTTCAATTGGATGTGTTAAAAACGTGATTATATCTTCACTTGAAATATTTTTACTTCGAGGATCGATAATAAAAAAGCTTTCACCATCAAAAATTTGAATGAGGCATAAGTGCTCCCCATAAATATGCAAGTTAAACTCGCATTCAAAGTCAACGGCAATATATTTTTTGTTATTTAACCCATCCAAAAAAGTTTTAAGTTTTTGACTATCGTTTATTTCAGTATAATTCATATGTAATGATGCACTACAATTCATTATTTGTCAACAAAAAACCTTTCGTAGTATTACGAAAGGTTTGCAATAGCATTAATCTTCTTCCCAAACAGTGTATATTGTTTGCCCTTCTGCGATTCAATTTTGAAAAGCTGCATGTGGTATAATCTGACATAAAAATGGTATCTCCAGACTGTACTGTGAGCACGAGATTTTCTTCATCATTATTTTTGTAAAATGTAACCGAAAACTCACTTTCGGTAATAGAAAAATTAATTTCTGCTTGAATTGCTGAATAATTATCTGTTCCCTCGACACTTGCAATAAGTGTATAGTTAATTTCACCCTATTCTTTCCTTGACTTTTCCTACAAAGAAGCCTTTTTAGAATACAAATAGTGCGTTTCAGTTTTCAATGATGCTAAGCTAATGTTTCCCTGTAAATAAAAACTTGTAATTATGCAAGCAAGCGCTAGAAAACCAAGGACTCCCATTGAATTGCTTACTAGGATGAAGTTCGAAAAAAATGAGCCAATTATAAACATCAATAAAACTAGTTTAGCAATTTCTTTTACTCCGAATAAAAGCACCGCTACAAAGGCTGCACATATAATTATTAGCAGTAGATTATTTGCTAGTGCATCATATCTTGTTCCTCGTTCAAGAGGAAATAAAAATAGCTCTACAAAGGTTGAAAAAAGTGCCCAATTTATAAGTATTGATGCTAAACGAAGCTTCTTATGTTTAAACGAAATTATCCCTCGAATATAAATCAAAAATACCAAGACAATTGAAATCAATCCAGAAGCTAGACTCGGCAAAATGTTTATAGTACCTGTTTTTATAGGAATAAATAAAATATATTCTTCTATTGAATAAATAGGAATCCAAAATAACACACATGCAATTATTGCAAAGCCTAACCCTACTTTTTGTTTTTGTAACGTTTTCATATGCATTCCTTCTTAATTACAGTATACATCACCTTTTTGTTTTTGTGTGTTTTTTATAAAAAAAATACCACGATTTTAAAATATGTGGTATAATATTTGTGAATGAAAAAACATGTAGAGATTTTTTTTAGTTACACTATTTTCTTTTTCCTCATTGCAATTATTTTAGCAGGAAGCTTTAGTGCTGATGTATTGATTTTGTGTGCAATAGCATGTATTCTCTCTTCTGTTTTTACAGTGTTTAGCTTTAAATTGCCATCAAAAATTGAATTACACCTTTTTAGGGTATTAAAATTTTTCTGTGTGGTGATAGTTTCAATTTATGTTAGCACCTTTAGGACTTTATATTGTTATTTTAAACGCAAAGGGCGCATTCCAACCTGTGTTGAGACACTTCCATTAAACACAAAAGGTGGTGTGTATAGGCTTTTCATTTGCCAAGCAATTACACTAACACCAGGCACCGTTTCTGTTCGAAGAAAATCTGGTTCGGTTAGTGTTTTAAAAATACGCACTGAATCTTTGGATGGGGCTGCGTTGTTTGATAAAACATTAAAGGGAAAATCATGATTGATAACATCTTTTTTTGTACAATAGCTATAATATTTCTCGTTCTCATTATATGTATTTTACGTGGTGCTACACTTTGGGATAAAGTTTTGGCAGCAAACCTTTGTTCTAGCATTACTGCTATGGCTATATTATTATTTTCAGTAGTAACCGGCATTGACTACTACGTTGATGTTGCACTTGTTTTTGTACTTGTCGGTTTTGTTGGAACACAGTTCTATTCATTATTTATTTCAAAATTAGGAAAGTTTTAGGGCATTGATATGACGATACTATCTTATATTTTTATTGGTTTAGGACTAATACTTTGTTTAATTGGAAGCCTATGCATTCTTTTTACAAAGAATTTTAAGCAAAAACTTTTATTATGTTCGATTGTCGATTCATGTGGACTATTAACATTTATTATTGGCATAATGCTTAGAACAGGCTTATCAATTGTAACACTTAAAGTTCTTTTAGTGTTATGTCTTGCACTTGTTATAAACCCAATTACCTCTAATAAAATTGCTTATAGTGCCTTTTATCATAGAAAACTTACGGACACAGAATTATGATAGTACTTTACAATACCCTATTACTCTTACTACTAATACTCTCGGCAATAATAATAATCACTCATAAACTACGCCTTGCAATTATACTCATGGGATCATGCTCAATGATAGCTGCTCTCGTGTATATGTTTTTAGCAGCCCCGGATGTAGCCCTTGCAGAAGCGGTAATTGGAAGTAGTTTATCTACCATAATTCTTTTAGCGGGAACTCAAAAATATAGGGTATGTACGGTCTGTGCCCTGCCCTCAGAAACAAAAATGGAAATGAAACTTTGGGTAAGTATCAATAGGTGTGCTGCAAAAAAAGAACTCGAAGCAAATTTGGTTCACGTAAAAACTCAAGAGGAGTTACATGACCACTTTTATGACATTGGTTATGAATTATCAAAAGACGAAATAATACTCTATGGTGAAGAAGGTTCCTATTTTACTCAAGATGTGTTTCATGATATAACAAAGGAATTTCCCGATGTTAGTATTACAATCAAAAAGCCACTTGCAAGGAAGGTGTAATGAATAGAAAAGTATTACTGAGTGTCTTTTTATTATGCGTACTCTCTCTCGTTGTATACACATCCTACATTGCAAGTGATTATAACTCAACAGAGTTACGAGATACGGTGCTTGCAAATTATACACAAACAGGGGCAACAAATGCAGTCACAGCGGTGTACTTAGACTTTAGAGTTTTTGATACGCTTTTTGAAACCTTTTTATTGCTCGTTGCGGTATTAGGCTTAAGCCAGTTTTTACGTTTGGAGCAAACAGAGCGTATCCATATTGAAGCGGATGTTGATGATAACTATAAGCCTTCAACAATTGCAAGTAGCGCGTTACACCTTATTTTACCATTGTTCATTATATTTGGTATTTCTATATCTGTGTTTGGTCCTTTTTCACCTGGAGGTGGATTCCAAGGTGGTGCGATACTCGCTGTGTTAGTAATGGTACTTTGTTTAACCGATAGACAAATGAATATTTCTCTTTTAGTATTCACTTCACTAGAAAAAGTTCTCTTTATTTTATTTTTGGTACTCGTGGCATTATATTTTTTATGCTATGCGTACACAGGCGAGTACCACCGTGTAATGTACATGATTTTAAGCAATGTATTTATAAGTTTTAAAGTCTTTATGGGCTTAATTATTATCTTTCTACGTCTTATAGGACAAAGTCAACATAGAACCTTAGGAGATGCATATGACTAGTACCGAAATTTGTTCTCTTATGCTTTTTTTTATTGGTTTGTTTGGAATTATCGCAAGAAGGAATATCATAAAAACCATAATAGCAATTGGTATAATGGAAATTGGAGTTATACTTTTCTTTTTATCTATTAATCATACTATCGGCTCTGAGCCTCCAATTGGATTAGATTTACGTAACCCTTCAGATCCAGTTCCTCAAGCGTTAATGATTACCGCTATAGTTATTGGAATAGCCGTAACTGCTGTTGCAATGTCTATGTTTATTGGTTTGTATCATAAGTACGGTACAACAAATTGGAAAAAGGCTTTAGAAGCGAGAAAGAGAGAAGAAAGCAAGTGATACTAGCCCTACTTATTTTTACACCAATTCCCATTGCCCTCGTAACCTATTTACTCAACACAAAAATTACCCGTGTTATTGCAGGCTTTTTACAAAGCATTGTATTTGCTATAAGCATGTATGTTTTTTACAGTGTTCGTGATACGGGCTTAGACATTCATTTTTATACAGGGTCTTTAGAAAGTTTAGGTATACATCTCATTGCAAGTAATACCTCTTCATTGTTTGTTCTCCTAAGTGCCTTCATTTTTACTGTTTCATTTTTATATACGCTAACCCGCGAAACTACTCATGGGCTTTTTGTGTTTCTCTTGTTCTCTCTGCAAGCACTCATTTTTACGGCCTTTTTATCTGACGATATTTTTAATATTTACTTAGTACTAGAAATTAGCGCAATTCTTTGCTCCATGCTCATTTTGTATAACCGCTCCATTCGCTCGTTATATGATGGCTTAGTATACCTACTCACAAATATGGTTGGGATGCTTTTTTTCCTTATGGGTATTGGCTACATATACAAAATATTTGGTGAACTAAGCCTATCTCGCTTAGCCCCACTTATTGCAAACTTTGATAATCCAAAAGCGCTAGCTCTTCCATTTGCATTTATATTTACTGGAATTGCATTAAAATGTGCTTTTTTGCCACTACACTCTTGGCTCCCAAAGGCACACGGAACACCTGGGGCTCCTGCAGTTGTTTCAGCAATTCTTTCAGGTATTTATGTAAAATGCGGTATATACCTTTTTATGAGAATGAGAGAATTGTTTTTACCCGCCATAAATGCAGACATATTCTTTTTAATTATTGGATTTATTACCGCGCTTATTGGAATTATTTTAGCCTTACTACAAACAGATATAAAACTAATTCTTGCATATCATACTATTTCACAAATTGGGCTTATTTTAATTGGGATTACCTTGGCAAACGAATATGCTCTTAGTGGAGCTATTTTACACATAGTAAACCATGCTTTTTTTAAATCGCTGCTGTTTTTATGTGCAGGAATTCTTATTAAAGAATATAATACTCGAAACCTTTATAATATTCGAGGTGTAATGAAAACTATGCCAGAGGTAGGAATAGCACTTTTAGCAGGGATTCTAGGAATTACTGGAGCTCCATTTTTTAACGGAAGCATTTCTAAGTATTTTATTCAAGCAGGCGGAACTGAACATATTGCTCAAGTATTGCTTATAATAATTAACTTAGGAACCTGTCTTTCTTTTGTAAAATACGGATCGATGCTTTTTGGCAAACCTACAAACAAAGAATCTCCAAAACACGATTTGTCGGCAATAATTGCATTATTTGTTTTAGCGCTATGCTGTCTCTTAAGCGGTGTGTTCGGTGAAGAGTTTATGAAAGTGACGCTTGGATATGTATATACTATTGACACCATGAGCTATGTGTCAAAAGCGATCCAATGGTTTTCTAGTATCGTTGTAGCGATACTTATATATGTGTTCATTATAACAAAAAGACCCTTTTTTCATGTTGCCCATAATCCTGAAATTGAATTTGGAACAATGAATTTGCTCACAGTAGTGTTTTTTGCCAGCGTACTTGTCTTTGTGCTACTATAAAAGCGGACATGGCAAGCCATGTCCCTGGTTATTGTTGGTTATTGTTGTATGTAAAAGTTATGTAAACTTCTCTTTATGATATGCTTTTTTTCTTGCGCTATATATATTTATACCGTATAATTATTCAAGACTAAAATACAAGGAGAACTTTGTGTTCAAATTAACAAAAATTGAAAAATCTTGGGTAAAATATGATGTAGGAAATTCTGCCTTTATTATGCTCATTACAGCAATTATCCCTATTTATTTTAATTCACTAGCAGAACAAGGTGGATTAACATCGGTTGAATATCTTGCATATTGGAGTTTTGCCTCTTCAATTGTTACAATCCTTGTAGCAGTATCTGGGCCAATACTAGGTGCAATTTCAGACAGAAAAGATATGAAAAAGCGGCTCTTTCTTCTATGCGTTCTCTTAGGAGTTCTATCCGGAATTATTATGGGCTTTATGCCTACATGGCTTAGTTTTATAGTCCTTTTTATTGTTGCAAAAACATCATGCCAGTTAAGTTTTATTTTTAGTGACGCAATGCTACCTGAAATAACCACAAGTGACAGGGTTGATATTGTCTCGTCTTATGGGTATGCTTTCGGTTATGTTGGAAGCTGTATTCCATTTATAATAGGACTAGGACTCATTTTATTTGGTGAATCTATTGGCATTGGCATGGTACAAGCAATTCAAATTACAGTAGTAATTCACATGATTTGGTGGTTAGCATTCTCATTCCCTATTTTTAAAGATTATAACCAAACAGCGTTCATTGAAAGTACAGGAAATCCATTTACTCAAGGATTTATTGAACTAGGGCAAACATTAAAAAAAGTTGTACAAGATAAAAAAATTCTATTATTTTTGCTGGCCTTCTTTTTCTATATTGATGGCGTATATACGGTTATTTCTCTTTCTACAGCATACGGCTCAGCGCTCGGTTTAGATTCAAATCAATTGATCATAGCACTCTTGGTTACACAGCTCATTGCCTTTCCTGCAGCCATTATTTTAGGCCGAATTACTGCAAAAATAAATCCCGAAACAATTCTAACAATCTGTATTGTAGCATACCTCGGTATTGCATTATATGCTATTGGCCTTGATACTACAATCGAGTTTTGGGTTCTAGCAGTTTCAGTAGGTCTTTTCCAAGGTACCATCCAAGCTCTCTCTCGATCCTACTTTGCAAAACTTATCCCCGCAGAAGATTCTGGGAAATACTTTAGCTTTATGGATATTTGCGGAAAAGGTGCATCCTTTTTGGGAACATTTACAATTGGTATTGTTACCATGCTCACAGGCCGAGAACAACTCGGTGTTGCAGTAATTTCACTTTTTTTCATTATTGGACTTATTCTTTTTAGAATGATGGTTAAAATTGAAAAAAATGAAGCATAGTTTTTTTGTACTTTTTATGCTATAATTAAGAAGGTATACAAAATGAAAAGCAATGAGCATAAATCAGCACAAAAACCTATAATTCGAAGTTCCGCAGCAGAATACCTCACATTTATTGCTTCCACAGGCAATTCAGAAAATAGTTTTGAAATGCGCTATGAAGACGAAAATATTTGGCTTACACAAAAAATGATGGCTGAATTATACGGCGTTGAAGTAAACACAATTAACGAGCATATTAAAAAGATTTTTTCAGATGAAGAACTTAGTGAAGGGGCAACTATTCGGAAATTCCGAATAGTTCAAATTGAAGGTGCAAGAGAAATCTCAAGAGATGTAAACCACTACAACTTGCAAATTAGTAGCGATTTTGATACGTTTTTGCTTTTAGAAGAAAGTGCAGAGTACTTAGGCGAAAGGGACTGAAGTTAATTAATAATGAATAAGTAATAATTAATAATGGTAACTATATTATTAGCTAAGATACATATAAAAATATTATCAAAATTCCATGTAATACAATCAAAACTACAAAATAAATACTCTTGGTTATGAGATATCTAGCAAATCATATTAATTATTCATTCTTAATTCTTAATTATTAATTACTACCTACACTTCCAACAAGGTATCGTCAATTGCCTTGCCGGCTGGAACCATTGGGAGAACCATTTCGTCAATGTTAATCATTGCTTCGATGAGGCATGGTTTCTTTTCAGCTACTGCCTTGTTGAACGCATCTTTGAACTCTGCTTCGGTTGTTGCCTTAAATGCACGGATTCCGTAGGCGTCTGCAAGTTTAATAAAGTCTGGTCCACGGTCGAGTGTTGTTTGTGAAAAGCGCTTGTCATAAAAGAGGTTTTGCCACTGGCGAACCATGCCGAGAGTCCCGTTATTTACAACAATTGTAATCATTGGAATGTCGTAGTGCTCTACTGTTGAAAGCTCGTTACAGTTCATACGGAAGGAACCGTCGCCTGCAATATGCACAACACGCTTATCTGGGTTTGCAAGCTGAGCCCCCATTGCAGCTCCTGTACCGTAGCCCATTGTACCAAGACCACCTGAAGTTAGGAATGTTCGAGGCTTGCTAAACGGATAGAATTGTGCTGTCCACATTTGGTGCTGTCCAACCTCGGTTACAATAATTGCGTCATCTTTTAGAACCTCGTCTATGTACTCGCACACCATTTTTGGATGGATAGGCACTTGTTTATTGTACATTGACGGAATATGATTTTTAAGCTCTTCAATTTTTGCATTCCAATCGCTTGGAGATTTTTTTTCTACGAGGGGATTTATCAGTTTAAGTGTATCTTTTAAGTCTGCAACAATTGCGTGCTCAACTTCAACATTTTTATTAATTTCTGCTTCATCAATATCAATATGGAGCACCTTTGCCTTTTGTGCAAACTTTGCTGGGTCTGAAATTACCCTATCAGAAAAGCGAGCCCCAAGCGTTATTATAAGATCAGATTGATTTATTGCAACATTACTTGCCTTTGTTCCATGCATTCCAACCATTCCTGTGTTTAGATGATGATTTGATGGAAACGCTGATTTTCCCATGAGCGTAACACATACTGGAATGTTTGCCTTTTCTGCAAGCTCTTTTAATTCCTCGTAGGCACCAGAAGAAATTACCCCACCACCTGCATAGATAATAGGATTTTTAGCTTCATTTATAAGTTTTGCAGCTTTTTTTACATCTCCTTCATGTATTGGCTCTTGGTGCATTAAGCGAGAAAGTCCTCCCTGTATATGAAGGAATTCTGCCTTAGGAACCTTTGGCGGTGTAAACGGAGTGTAGTCAAACATTGCAGCCGTTACATCTTTTGGAAGGTCAATGAGTACAGGACCCGGCCGACCGGTATTTGCTACAACAAAGGCCTCTCGGATTGCATCTGCAATTTGCTCACCTTTTTTAAGAATGTAGCTATGTTTTGTAATTGGAAGCGTAATGCCAGAAATGTCTACTTCTTGAAAGCTATCTTTTCCGAGAAGTGGAACTGGAACATTACAGGTAACTGCCACTAGAGGAATTGAGTCCATGTAAGCAGTTGCAAGGCCTGTTACAAGGTTTGTAGCCCCAGGGCCACTTGTTGCAAGCACTACACCAGTTTTACCCGTTGAGCGAGAATAACCGTCTGCAGCGTGGCACGCCCCTTGTTCGTGAGATGTTAAAATATGTTTAATTCTATCTTTACTTTTATAGAGTTCGTCATACACGAAAAGAATTGCCCCACCTGGGTATCCAAAAACGGTATCAACCCCTTGCTCTACTAAGCATTCTATTAAAATTTGTGCTCCGGTCATTTTCACTTTTATTTCTCCTAATTTTTTTTATCCGCAGATTACGCAGATTACACAGATTTTTATTTTTCAATATCTATTTCTTCTTCGTAATAATACGAATAGTCAAT
>CAYJPS010000085.1:0-10173 GCA_964372135.1 uncultured Treponemataceae bacterium
ACAACACATATAGTAGGAACAGCAGGTACAGAAAGTTCAACTACCCCAAAGAGCGGAAAAGCAAATGATCTAGGCTTATATGACATGAGCGGAAATGTATGGGAATGGTGTTGGGATTGGTATGTAAATCCGTATGATGCAAGTGAAAAAACAAACCCTACGGGTGCTTCTTCAGGCTCGTACCGCGTCTTTCGTGGCGGTAGCTGGAGCACTAGTTCGTCTGGTTTGCGCGTGGCCGATCGCGGCTACGGCGCGCCTGTCAATCGGGGCAGCTATCTTGGTTTCCGAGTGGCTCGTAATGCGGACTAAGTCGGAATTATAAAAGCGGAATTAGGAATTAAATTGTACTAATAATACATTAACTAAAAGGCAGTGAGATGTTCAAACTTATTGAGCAAGTCACTGCTTTTTTTATTGCTAAAAGTGTGTTTTTTGTGTATACTTATACTAGGAGACAGAAATGACAATGTATACACAAAAAACTGCCAATAAATATCTAAATGCTATTACCGATTATGTTTTTGATACTCAAGAACCTGCTCTTATCCAAACAGAAAAAGGTAATATGGTTGTAATGACTGAAGAGGATTTTAGAGGAATGGCAGAAACGTTATACTTACATAGTGTGCCTGGTATGGTTGAAAAAATTATCGAAGCAAAAAAACAACCTCTTGAAGAGTGCAGTGATACCTTGGATTGGTAATCATGTGGAAAATAAAATATTCAAAACAAGCCTTAAAGGATGCACAAAAAATTGCTACCATTTCAGGGCTAAAAGCTAACGTAAAAAAATTATTAGATTTAATTGAAGAAAACCCTTATCAGTATCCACCTCCGTATGAAAAATTAGTTGGGGATTTACAAGGTTCTCTTTCAAGAAGAATAAACAAGCAACACCGTTTAGTGTATGAAGTTTTTAAAAAAGAGAAAACGGTAAAAATTGAAAGCATGTGGACACATTACGAATAGTAAAGCGTGCTCGTAGCACACCCAAATAAAAATCCGCGTACATCCTGTTCATCTGTGGCTAAACCTCTTCATAACAATAACAATCTTCGTAGCACATCCAACAGTCAAACATACTTCAAAAAATAAAAATCTGCGTAATCTGTGAAATCTGTGGATTTATAATGACCAATCTAGGTGGCAAACGCAATAATAAAGATTTTCTACGCCACGACGGAGATTCTTCACGGGTGTAGATGTGGGGAAAATTCAGAATGACAGGCAAGGTTTTAATTACGAATTGGCCCCCATATAGCATAAAACTATAAAATAGTGTATACTACAATCATGACGTTTAAAAAGTTATTTGTTCTTATTCTAATACTTGGCTCTGCCAATACTCTTTTTTCACAAAGTCAAGACTTTTTCTTTTGGTATTGGGACTTAGGGACTGCTGCGGTTATATATGAAGACGATACAGTAAATGCAGAAAACAAGATTGTGTATGCCGAAAAAACGGGACGATTTATTCTTACAGGTGATATTGGGCTTGGTATTAGCTTGGATAAACGAGTGAGGCTTTTAACAGGTGGAATTATTTTAGCCGACCTTGCGGCAAATTCTTCAGTTCATGCAAACCACTTAGATTACGGATTTTTTACTGGTGTGCAAGTGTATCCACAACTTGCAGGTTTTAACTTTGGAGTTGACTATGTTTTAGGTTCTAGGACTGACTTTATTAAACTTCCTGGAGAAACAGCTTCACAAGTTACATCAACGCAATGGGGGAATGGGTTTCGCTTAAATGCAGGGTATGATTTTTCTTATCATGGAAGCCGTTTTGCACCAAGTGTAGAAGGTTCTTATAGAAGGATGCCGCGCGGTGGAAGTGCTGATCACTATTTTTCCATTTTCTTAAAATTTAACATTTTCCCATAATCAAATGAGTATATTATTAGCTGCAGTAAATTCAAGATACAATCACACAAACCTTGCTATACGTTCAATAACTGAATATGTAAAAAAGCACAAGCCTAATCTTTCTCTAGACACACTTATTTTTGAAGAGTGGACAATAGCTCATTATGTGCAAGATATTGTTCGAGGGGTGAGTTCTTTTTCATCGCGTGTTGTTATTTTTTCGGTGTATATTTGGAATACAAGGCTTGTATTTGATACGATACAAGAGCTGAGAAAAATTAATCCTGAGCTTATAATTGGCCTTGGTGGGCCAGATGTTTCCTATCGGGCGAACAACATTTTAGGTGCTCAGTTTTCGGTAGATTTTGTTTTACAAGGTGAAGGAGAACAAACAGTACTAGATATTGTTGACTGTTATGAGGCGGCTCTTGTAAATGGTGAGTGTTCTAGAGAGTCTTTACTAGGTCGATTTAAAACTGTATTAGGAGTACACACAAAAGCTACAAATGGGGAACTTCATTTTGGTGGGATGCGCCAGCTTCTGTCTATGGAAGACTTAGCCTTTCCTTACACAGATTTCTCTGAACCAGATTATAAACTCTTTTATTATGAATCTTCACGGGGATGCCCTTTTTCTTGTTCGTATTGTTTATCATCAATAGAAAAAAAAGTGCGATTTATGCCTTTAGATAGAGTTTATAAAGACTTACAAATTTTTTTAGATAATAGAGTTAAAATTGTAAAATTCGTAGATCGTACCTTTAACTTACAAACCGAACGGTACATCGCAATTTGGAAATATATTGTAGAAAATCATAATGGCTACACAATGTTTCATTTTGAAATTTCTGCCGAGCACTTAGACTCAGAGGCTATCGAATATCTCCAAACAGTGAAAAGTGGAATTATGCAATTTGAAATTGGTGTGCAAAGCACTAATGAAAAAACGTTACAAGAAATCAATAGGCCGGTGCATTTAGAAAAACTTGCAAAAAATATTATTCAAATTCCAAAAACTATTCATAGTCACTTAGATTTAATTGCGGGTCTTCCTCATGAATCCTTATGTGAATTTGAAAATTCTTTTAATTTTACCCTTGGGCTACGCCCAGATATGTTACAACTGGGCTTTTTAAAAATTCTTTCAGGAACACAAATGGAAATATATGCAAAAGAGCACAACTATGAATGGCTTTCTTTTCCTCCGCATGAAGTTATACAAACACCTTGGTTGAGCTATGATGAGCTATGTTTTTTGCATGATTTAGAAACGGCGTTAGACTGGTACTATAATTCGCATTATTTTGATAGAACAATAAGCTATTTATTACAAAACGAAAACAATGCCTTTGAGCTTTTCTCAAGCATCGTAAAATATTTTAGTGAACAAAATATCTTTAATACACAACATAAAACACTTACATTGTTTTCGTTTTTATATGATTACTTTTCAAAATACTCTGGTAATGATTTTTCAACTCTTGTAGAGCTTTTGCGTTTTGATTATTTTTACATGGGGAAAACATCGGTGTATCCTGAGTGTTTTAAACTTCATTATGATAAAGACATGCACCATGAAGCCTTAATGGCTCACACCGATATGAAAAGTACTCGAGAAGCATATACTAATTCAAGCTTTGAAATTTTTAGTACTAATCCTTTTACTATGCAAAAAGAAGAAACAAAAATATTATTTTTGTATGGAAAAAGAGCAGAAAAAAAACAAAAAACCACGGTAATAATGATAGGAAAAAAATAAACAGGTGTATGAAATTACACTTGAACAAATTTTGTAGATTGGTTACAATACTATACATTTATTTGCAGGAGTTAATAATGCGCAAATCAATAATTGGCACAAGTATTCTTGTTTTTGCAGTTTCTCTAATAATGATTATTTCACCAGAAGCATGGTTAAAGGTTACGGTAATTATGCTTGGTGTTTTTGCTTTAGGAAATGGTGTATACAACTTTATTGTTATTCGCCCCTTGGTAACAGAAAGTGGTTATCAAAGAATAATTACCATTCGAGCTATTACAAGTATAGTTGTTGGACTTGCAGCGATTACACTACCACTAATGCTTGTTGAGGTCATATGGACAATAATGATTTATGTTTTAGCAACATATCTTATTTTATCAGCTATTGCTGAGTTTATAAGTTTATCACAATTAAAACAAGCAGGACTTTCACAAAAGGTAGTTACAACTGAAATCATTGTCAGTTTTGCATTAGCTATTTTGCTCTTTGTTTTGCCAAGAGAGCTTGCACTTATTTTTATTCGTATTATAGGATGCATCTTATTGGTTGGAAGTATTGGGCTTGCAGCATGGGAATGGAAAAATAGGTCATTAAAAATTGAAGTTGAAGAAGTAGATTAATTTTTCTTAATTTAAAATGAAAAAAGCTTTGAACCTAGGGTATCAAAGCTTTTTTATGTCAAAAGAAAGTACTATAAACTACCTTTCTTTGGTCGTGATTTTGCATAAGCAAAAATCAATAATGTTCCAATTACACCAATAGAAATGGCATTCATAAGAGCTGCAATTAATCCTTGTGCAAATACAAGTTCAACAGGTTCTGCATAAATTAGGATATCTAATACTGGAGCAACAATAAGCCATGCAATGATGTTTGCAATTACTTGAATTATATTAAAAATAAGTGCATCTTTTCCGGTAAAAATTCCTTCATCAGCTTTTAAGCGTGGGTATGCGAATCCAATTATAAAGCAAGAAACAAAGCTTGCGATAACCCAACTCCACCATGCTGACCCATATTGAACTGAGTCAGATAAAGCGTGTCCAATAAAAGCAATTAAGCCACCTGCAATTGGTCCAAAAAGGGCAGCAAAAAATGCTCCAATACCATACGCAGTTTGAAATGACGTTTCAGGTATAAAACTTGGAACCTTAACATACATAAAAAGCAGTGTAAATAAAGCTGCTCCTAAGCCAATTGCCACAAATGTTTTAGTTGAAACGGCAAATAATTTTTTCATATACAACCTCCTAGTAGTAGAATCATGTCCACTACTTCTATTTAAACAGATTCATGAAAATCTGTCAAGTTAGATTTTTTGAAAATTCAAATTATTTTGAAAATTCTACAGTCCAATCACTACCAAAACCGGTATTATATTGTTTTTCGAAGCTACCACAACTGACTGCTAGTGATATTTTCATGAGTTCATTATTATAAATCATTGGTTTGCCCTGTTCTGCATACCCAAAGCTCTTGTGAAAAAGAATCTTTTCGTTGAAAACAGAATTTCCTTTGTGTAAAATGTTCAAGGTTACCATATCTCCATAGTTAAAGCCATTGTCCAAAAACATTGAAAGTGGAATATTTGTCCACATGTTTCCAAAGTTTGGATCATCTATTTCAAAAATACCTTTTACGATACCGTTTTCAAAAGTTGGCTCATAAATTGGATGCTCAATAATTTCTTCCACAGGATAGGCTTTTCCTACTTCTTCAAAGGTAATTTTCCCACTTGCTAGTTTTGCAGCGCAGTGTCCAAATAAATCCCTACCATGAAAAATTGAAACACCCTCAGTGTTCTTTCCCCTTAAACGATGCAAATCTTCATCAATCTCTCTTATCTCTATAATGCCCATGTGTTTTTTTACATGTGTTAAACTTCCATTATCAGGGGATACGATATAGTAACCATTTGCAGTTTTAGCAACGCTTGCCTTTCTTGCTGTTCCAACTCCTGGATCAACAACAGAAACATAAATTGTTCCCTCTGGCCAAAAATTAAGGCTTTGATATAATCTATAGCTTGCACTCCATGTATCAAACTGTGGAAGTTCATGTGTGCCATCCATGATTTCAATTGAGCGATCTACACATTTTACAACGCCATACATAGACGAAATTGCTCCCTCTTTGTATGTGAAGTCTGTTTGAAACACTAATAGTGGTTTTTCATTTGACATAATAACACCTCGTAATTAATTTATATAAACGGATTAAAAAATCGCGATTCATTTAAGAAAACAGATATAGAAATAGACGTGCCAAAAACAAGGCTGCAAAAAACTAGCGCAAGAATATCGCCTTTATATAATGGCTTTGACGAATACCATGTTCGTTTTTTGCTTTTTCCAAAACTCCTCAAGTCCATTGTATTGCTAACCATTTCAATCCTGTCTAATGTTGAAAAAACAAGAGGTATGCAAATAGTCATAACATTTTTAACTCTTGTAGTAAATTTTTCTTTTTTTGACAAGTCAAGACCTCGGCATTGTTGTGCTGCTGATATGTCGTTATAGTCTCTAATGAGGTCTGGAAAATATCGCAAAGTGAGAGAAAAGGCGTATGAAATTTTATAGGGGATTCCAACTCTATTCACTGATGCTGCAAATTCACTGGGGTTTGTTGTTAAGAGAAAAATGATTCCTAGAGGTACAACTGATGCATACTTTGTAGTTTTTGTAATCTGATATAAGAGCTGTTCTAATGTAACTACATAACGTTCTGAAAAAGCTATTAGTACATGACGTGTTCCATAAAGATCTACACCATAAGTGGGGCTAAAAACAAAGGTAAGGACAAAATTGAGTAAAAGAAAAAAGAATACGTATATTAACATTAGTTTTATTTGTTGGAACGTTATTCCGGAAACTTTCAGAATTATGAATGAAAGTACTAAAACAGTAAGTACAAATCGAATATCATATGAGAACATAACAGCAAATGTCAATAAGAAGAAACACGTAATTTTTGTTAACCCTGAAAGATTAAATACATAGTTATCGCGCTCAACGTAATCAAATAGTTTAGTTTTCATTCTCATCTCCCGTTGAATGAATGCTTTTTGCTTCAAAATCGATAAAGCCCTGTACAAACCCTTGTATATCAGAAATGCCAACTTTTTGTGCAAGCTCATAGAGCGAGGTGAGCTTTAAACTTGCTTTATTTGTAACTTCTGGAGTGGTAAGAGCACTAACTGCTGTCGAGTCTAGTATTACTTTCCCAGAATGCAAAACAAGTGCATGGCTTGTGTATTCTAACATAAGGTGCATATCATGGGTGATAAGCAATATAGTAACACCTTGCTCATTGAGGGTTTTTAAAAATTCCATAATTTCGGTGTAGTGTTTATAGTCTTGTCCTGCCGTTGGTTCATCAAGTATCATAATACTTGGCTCCATAACGAGGACTGATGCTATGGTAACACGCTTTTTTTGACCGTAGCTTAAAGCTGAAATTGGCCATGTGATAAAAGGTGAAAGGCCACATATTTCGAGCGTTTTTTTTACACGCTTTTCAATTTCATCTTCCGAAACCCCATTTAAACGCAAGCCCAAAGCAACTTCATCAAAAATCATCGGTTTGCAAATCATTTGGTTTGGGTTTTGCATTACATAACCAATTTTTTGGCTTCTTTCTTTTATGGTCATGTCGCGCATGTTTTCACCTAAAAGAAATAGTTCGCCAGTATAACCTCTTTCAATACCGCAAATAATTTTTGCTAACGTGCTTTTTCCTGCGCCATTTGTGCCAACTATGCTAAGCATTTCTCCTTCGTGTATACAAAAATCTACACCTTGTAAAATTTGCTTTCCTCGAATATCATATTTAAAAACAAGGTTTTCTGCTTTTATTAATTCTGATCCATAGGATTTTGGTTGTTTTTTTACTTGTGCATTGTTCCAAGTGACAAGTGATTTTTTTACAGATTTTATATCTAATGTGTCCAGTCTAGCTGCTTGAAGTTTCTTTGTAACATTTATACCAGCATAGCGAAGGGCTGTAATATACAAAGGCTCACGTATTCCAAGACCCTGTAATATATTTGCTTCCATTAGTTCATCTGGCGTCATGTTAGCCTTTATTTCGCCGTTATTCATTACAATGATTCTATCAACATTACAGTGTAATACGTCTTCTAATCGGTGCTCAATGATTATTATCGTTTTTCCAAGTTTTTGATGGATGTCATCTATTAGTTCAACAGCTGTTTGTCCTGTTTTTGGGTCTAAGTTTGCAAGTGGTTCATCAAAAAGGAGAATATCAACATCATCAACCATTACACCAGCAAGGGAAACACGTTGTTTTTGACCACCTGAAAGCTCATGTGGCGAAGATGATAAAAAGGTATCCATGTTTACAAGGGTAGCTGTTTTTTTAACAAGGTCGTGCATTCTACTTTGTTCAACGCAATCATTTTCAAGTGAAAATGCAATGTCTTCTGCTACAGTAAGTCCAATAAATTGAGCATCTGAATCTTGTAGTACTGTTCCTACTTTTTTTGAAAGCTTAAAAATATCTAAGTCTTTTGTTTCGCTTCCAGATATTTTCAAACTACCAGTTATTTCGCCCTTGTACGAAAAGGGTATAAGTCCATTAACACAGTTTCCTACAGTACTCTTTCCACTACCACTAGGGCCGACTATGAGTACTTTTTCACCTTTGTATATTTTTAAGTTGATGTTTTTTAAAGTAGGTTTGGACTGTGCAAAATATTGAAACGAAAAATTGGAAAAATCAATTACAACTTCTTTGTGCATGTCTTATGTCTCTACTTTTCTATTTTTTGAAGAGTTATCGACCATTCATGTCCAGTACCAACATCGTAGGCCTTTGAAAAATTTCCTTGATTTATGGCAATTGCCATATAATCCAAGCTATTTACGTAGACTAATGGCTCTCCAATGTATGCGTCATCAAATGATTTCATAAATATTACATGGTTTCGATATAAAACCCTTGTAGTGTTTTGTACAATTACATCAACTGCATCGCCGTGTTTTAATCCGAGTGTAGAAAAAAGTGTTCTAGGTATATTTGTCCAAAGACTTCCAAAGCGAACATCAAGTACATCAATACTACCAGTAATTGATGAGTCACTGAGCTTCGCTTCAACAATTGGAAGTTCAATTACTTCTTTTGATTCAAATAAAGGGCCAACTTGTTCATAGGTGATTATACCGCTCGCAAGCCTCGCTCCTGTATATGCATATACGTCTCGTCCATGAAAAGTGTGGCTTTCATGAGAGTTTGCAAGTCGGTTAATTGATTCATCAATTTCACGCACTTCTTTTATTCCCAAAATTCTTTTAATATGGGTAAGAGTACCGTTATCTGGAGTGACTATGTATTGACCTGATTCTGTCAATGCAACTACGCTTTTCCTGCTAGAGCCAACCCCTGGATCTACAACAGATACAAAAACTGTTCCAGCCGGCCAAAACTCGACTGTTTGAATAAGGCGATATGAGGCTTCCCAAATATTGTATTGAGGGATTTCGTGTGTTACATTAAAGACCTTTATATCTTCACTTACGCCATAAGCAACGCCGTACATTGCACTTACAGCACCATCACAGGTTCCAAAGTCAGATTGAAATACAAGTGGCTTTCCCATTATAATCTCCGTTGTAAAATAGTTATTTGTTATTGAGCGATTATTTTAAATCGCTTCGTGATGAAATAATCTTGCTTACTAAGCCGTATGCCTTTGCTTCTTCTGCATCCATCCAAAAGTCACGGTCGGTGTCTTTTTCAACTTGTTTCAGAACCTTTCCTGTTTCATCAGAAATAAGCTTGTTAATTCGTGCGCGCATTTTTTCAATTTCGCGGGCATGAATTTCAATTTCTGTTGCAACTCCCTTAATACCACTTAATGGTTGGTGAATAAGATAGTGTGAGTTAGGAAGAGCTATTCTTTTGTCCTTTGGAGAAGATAAGAGAATTAATGCTCCTGCACTTGCAACAAGCCCCATTCCTATAGTATAAACGGGAGCGTTAATAAAACGAATCATATCAAGAATTGCGTAACCCGCATCGGCATCTCCGCCAGGAGAATCGATAAATACATAAATGGGGTCTGAGTTGTCTGCCTCTAAAATGAGTAGCTGTTTAATTATTTTTTCTGCCAAGTTCTTGTTTATTTCACCAGATAGCAGTATTTGTCTCGTTTTTAAAAACTTTGCGCTTAGAGCATCAATTGTTTGTTTTTCTTCATCATTTTCTTTATTTTCATAAATTGGTCTTTGTGTAAATGTCATGTAATTTCCTTAATGTAGTATGAGTATAATATAGCATAATAATTAATAATTATCAATTAATAATTATTAATTACATACTAATTGCTGTGAAAAAAAATAGCACCTACCACCAAAATTTGAATGTGCGTAAAAATAGTTTTCGATATAGATGAGATGGTTTTCATTTCTCAAATTGTAATATTAATTATTACTTATTCATTATTAATTACCTTGGCTTTATCCCAAAGGCTATCCATTTTTTCTAAATTTTCTTTTTTCATTTCAATGCCTTGAGCCTTGCATTCT
>CAYJPS010000086.1:0-10063 GCA_964372135.1 uncultured Treponemataceae bacterium
CTACTTCAATTGTTGCTTTTAAATACTCTCTATTTATAAGAGTCCCAACTTCATCTTTGGCTTCAAAAACATCTCCTTCTGAAACATCGAGTTCTGCAATAATACCATCAAAGGTTGCAATTACTTGCCTGTCCTCAAGGTCATCTAAAAGCATTTCTCTTTCTTTTTCCATAAGCTCAATTTCTTTTGCAGAGCCGTTTATACGAGTTTGCTCTAAGTTATAATCGAGTTGTGCAAGGTTGTATTCTGCTTGCGATGTATTCAGTTCTAAAATAACTGTTCCATCTGTAACAAAATCGCCTTCCTGAACATATACGGCTTCTACCGTTCCTTCTCCCGCAATTTGTAATGATTGACTTTCTGCCGCTTCTACCGTTCCAGATATTTCAATAACATTTTCAAAAATTTCTTCTCTAACCGTATAGGATTGTTCTCCACTTGCTGAAGATTGACTTCTTTGTGAAAGTATAAATGCAAGCATTGTTACCACAACTAATGCACCTAGTATAATTAGTATTGTTTTTTTGTTTAGTTTTTTCTTTGCCATATTATTCTCCTATAAATTGTTGTGAAAGATTTAGATTATAAATAAGTATATCTATGAGTGTTGCATTCATGCTTGACAATGCTTTTTCATAATTTGTTTTTGCTTGTAATAAATCGAGGGCAGATACAATTCCCTGGTTGTACCATACTTGAGTGTCGTTATAAAGTTCTTCATACAAATATAATTCTTCTTCATTTTTTTGTTTTTGCCACTCAAGATCAAGTGCTTCTGTAAGCGCGGTTTGTACTAGTTGATCATAGGAGTTTTGAGCTTTTTCGATTGAAAGCTCATCGAGTTCTTTTTCATACTGCTTTTCTTCTTCGGATAACCCTTGCAACTTCATAGTGTTCATATCCCATGCAAGTCCAATGGTGAAGGAAGGTTTGCTTGGAGTAGCCGTTGGAAAAGTAAATCCTGCACCAATCGAGAACCCTAACCAATCGGCATTGAGGCCTAGGGATACATTATTTTCATTTCCTTCAATTGCGTTTTCTTCGTAGTCAAATCCTGCTTCTGCTGAAAGTATTAAATTTGAATCAGCTGAGCGATGCTTTTCATTAAAGCTTGCATTCCAAAGTGATTCATCTAAGGTTTCGTATAGAGAGGAATCATAGTTCATAATAGATATAATTTCGGTATTGCTTATCGATTCTGGTAGGCTTGGTAATTCTTGAATTGCATTTGCTGAAAAGCCACAATCAACTAAAAATAGTTTTAATTCGCTGTCAAAAACTCGCTTTGCTTCTTCTACCGTCCATTCACTTGTTTTTACTTCAAGTTCTTTTGTTCTGTATGTCGCAGACTGGCTTGTATAACCTTGCGCTTCAATAAGATCAAAGTCCACTTGCTCTTCAATTAAATCATCTTCGGCAATTAATACATTAGCAGCAAACGTATAAAGTGATTGTAATTCTGTCCAAAAGTTTTCTTCTACTGCTAGGGCTCTATTTTTCAAATTCCGTGTTGAAAGTTCAATAGAACGTTCAGCTTCTTCTTTTTTTAAGGCTACATTTTTCGCATCATAAGAAATAATATCAGTTGAAAGTTCCAGATGTGTTTCCTTTATCTCTGACCCAATTTCTATTGGTGTTTGTACGTATATACTTGAATTGTTTAAGAATGGAAAATCAATTTGCAGCTCTGGAGATAGTATAATATCTTGAGAGGGATCAATTTCTATAGTTCCTGTTGAAAGCGCAACGTTAATTCCATTTTCAATAAAGACCTTTTGTGAATCCAGCATTGTTTGTTGTACTATAATACTGAGTTCTTGTAGTTCAATATCATTTTCTGCATATCCTTTCAATAAATCCTCAATGCTGATTGCTAGTAGGGTTTGCGCAGGTATGATGCAAATAAAACATAAAAGCACCATAAGTTTTTGCATTCTCATTCAAAATTCTCCTATAAAAGATTATTAAAGTATATAGAACATGAATGATAAAATCCTTAAAATGGTATGAGAAAAAGATTAGAATATTTTAATCTTTGTTGTTTATTCTTTGTAATTTTAGTACATTTACAGTGTTAGACAAAAAAGGAATATATGGCAAATAAAATAATACAAATTGATGAAGAAAAATGTGTAGGATGCGGCATTTGTGCAAACACATGCAAGCAAAGTGCAATAGAAATGGTCGATGGCAAAGCTCGTGTGATGAGAAAAGATGCTTGCGATGGCATTGGTAATTGCCTTCCTGTGTGTCCTGTTGGAGCTATTACATTTTCGGATGCAGATGTAAGAACTGGAAAAGAAGAGTCCGAACATGTTAAAAGGTCTACATTTACTTGTCCTGGTTCTATGGCAAAAATGATTCAAAAACCTGTAACAAAAAGCTCAGCGTTGGCTTCCATAAACACTGTCAATAATCAACTTTCGTCCGAGCTTATGCAATGGCCCGTACAAATAAAACTTGTACCCGTTAGCGCACCTTATTTTGAAAATGCAAATTTACTTGTAGCGGCAGATTGTACAGCATTTGCGTATGCAAATTTTCATGCAGAGTTCATGAAAAACAAGGTTACTATTATAGGATGTCCAAAATTGGACGTTGGAGATTACACTGAAAAACTCACTGCTATTATTGCAAAAAATACTATTAAATCAGTTACTGTTGTAAGAATGGAAGTTCCTTGTTGTGGTGGAATTGAGCAAGCAGTCAAAAATGCTCTTATCGATAGTAAAAAACTGATACCTTTGCAAGTAGTAACTATAAGTACCGACGGAAAAGTCCTAGGGTAAGATTTCTATTTGTGAATGAAGAGGCCTCAGTTTTGTTTTTTTGTTACTAAACCAATTCGCACAATTCTTATTATCCCTGTCACAAAGATAAGTGCATTAAAAATGTTTAAAATTATTACAATATAACTAGGAAATAGTATTAAGAGGCTGAAAAAAATAAATGTCTCAGTTCTTTCGGCAAGGCCAAAGTCGTAGTGCATGCTTTTTACACCTGTGTTTGCAAAAAGATTCCCTGCAAGCATAAAAGTAGTGAAGTTAAAGAGAACCGCAACAAAAAAAAGTAAATAGGTAAGGGAATGCACAGGTGCAAAAAAGTAAAATCCCAAAATAATTGCAGCCTCAACCATACGGTCAAAAATCATGTCTAAGTATGCGCCGAATTTAGAGCTTTTGTTAGTGAGACGGGCAACGGTTCCATCAAGAACATCTAATCCACCTGAAACCCAAAGAAGTACAAATGCTGCTATAGTGTAACCCTTTGAAATTGTATAGGCACAAATAAGTCCAAGCGCAAACGCTAATGACGTAATAACATTTGGATGCAAGTATATAAGACCTGAATATTTTGCAATTGCATCCATTCCTTTTTGAATATATTTTCTAGCCTTTGAATCTAACATTTTTTTATCGTCTCACAATTTTCTTGAGCAATGCTTTTTGCCAATTTTTTGCCGAAGTTTTAAAATCTTGGAGGGCGAGCATCTTTATTATTTCACCTTGAATAGGATACTGATATATTACAGACATTGCGTCTGAGAGTTTCATTTTTTTTGTGACCATCATAGAAAGTTGTGGAAGCATATTGCCCGCATGTTCTCCAACAATTGTTGCTCCAATAACTCGCTTTTTTGCGTCGAGTAAAACTTTAACAAAGCCGCTTCGATCATCCTCGGATTTTGCTCTATCGTTATCATCAATGGCAAGTTTGTATTGATGCTTAAGAACACCAGTCTTTTCTCCATCATAAATACTTATCCCAACATGTGCAACTTCGGGCACAGTGTAGGTTGTCCATGAAATGTTGTGGTAAGTTGTTTTAAAAATAGGAGCAATGAGAGCGTTTTTGACAACAACACTAGCTTCATATCCAGCTGAATGTGTAAACTGAAATTTGCCGCGAACATCACCACAGGCAAAAATAGTTGGTATGTTTGTTTGTAGTTTATCATTCACCGTTACAAAGCCTCTATTATCAAGCTCTACACCAAGCTCTTCTAGTCCAAGATTTTTTGTGTTTGGTTTTCTGCCCGCAGATACAAGAAGGGCATCTCCGCTTACCTTACGTTGCTTCCCATCGATTGTGATTTTAACGGTAATTGTTTCGCCAGATTTTAATACTTCGTCGATTGAAGCGCCTAAGTGAATGTGTATCCCATCTTCCTTAAATGCTTTTTCCATAATATCTGACACTTCTGCATCATCTTTGGTAAACAATTTTTCTGAGCGGTCAATAATATGTACTTCGCTTCCTAGATGTGAAAAACCTTGGCCAAGTTCTAATCCAATAGGACCGGCGCCTAGAACTATAAGTTTTTTTGGTTGTTTTTTTATTGAAAAAATTGTTTCATTTGTTAGATATTTTATTTTATCAAGACCTTTTATTGGTGGAATAGCAGCAGTAGATCCAGTAGAAATTACCATTTTTTTTGCTGTATATAAGTCTTTTTCAATTCTAAGAGTATTTTTATCAACTATAAAAGCATTTCCAAGCTTTACATCTACTCCAAGGCCTTCAAATCTTTCTACCGAGTCATGGGGCGCAATTTCTGCAATTACACTCGCAACGCGCTTCATAATTTTTGCAATTGATGGTTTACATGTTGCACTATCCAAACCATATTTATTTGCCTTTTTTATTTTTTGTGCTAAGTGAGCAGACTTTAAGAATGTTTTGCTTGGAACGCAACCATAGTTTAAACAGTCGCCACCCATTTTTCTATTTTCCACTAGCAGAACTCGAGCACCCATTGAGGCTGAGGCAGATGCAACCACTAAGCCAGCACTACCAGCTCCTATAATTGCGATGTCGTATTGATGCTTCATGTTTTCTCCAATATATAATAATGTCTTCTAAGTATTGTATCATATTTTTAGAATAATGCAAGATTTTTTTTACTGCAAAGATTGAGATTGGAACTAATTGCGAAGGTGATACTTTTCAAGTTTGGTGTAACGCACAATCACATGATAAGCACATCAAATTTTCTAGCATTCATAAAACATCTGAGCATAGCCAAATTGAAAGATTGACTTTAAACAAAAAATATGTAAAAATGTAGCTCGCGTTGTATAATAATTTTTACAAAACAACTTAGGAGCTGCTTTACCATGGAAATACGCTTAGAATCTCTTAGTAGAACCTACCCAGGTGCTACAGGGGAAGTTCATGCAGTTAAAAATATTTCTCTCACAATTCCATCAAACACAATTTATGGGATTATTGGTAGAAGTGGAGCAGGTAAATCGACTTTGGTTCGGCTTATTAGCCTTTTAGAAGGAGCCGACAAAGGATGTATATATTATAACAATGAAAAAGTGGACTCTTTGTCAAAGCATAAACTCATAGCGCATCGACGTCGGCTTGGCATGATTTTTCAAAATTTTAATCTTTTTAGCTCAAGAACAGCTGGAGAAAATATAGCGTACCCACTTGAAATTTCAGGTATGCCAAAAACAAAAATTACGGAACGTGTTACAGAACTTTTAGAGCTTGTAGGTTTATCTGACCGGTATGCTGCTCCTATAAGCACTCTTTCTGGAGGACAAAAACAGCGCATAGCAATAGCGAGAGCGCTTGCAAATAAACCCGATATACTTTTTTGCGATGAAGCTACAAGTGCACTGGACCCAGAAACAACACAGTCAATATTGGCACTAATACGTGATATTCAAAAAAAAATGAACTTGACGGTTGTAATGATTACACATCAAATGGAAGTAGTACGTGATGCTTGTAGCCAAGTAGCCGTTCTTGATGATGGTAACGTCGTTGAGCAAGGCTTCGTTGATGAAATATTTGCTCATCCAAAATCATCTGTAACAAAAGGATTCCTTTCGACCCTTTTGGCTGCTGAGCCGTTTACTCAATCTGAGAACGAAGAAAAGAAAAAAGAAAAAGGTTCTTTAGTGCGTTGGTCTGATGATGGTGGGGCGTATACACTTCGGTTTATTGGTGAGTCAACAGGTGCACCGTTGTTAAGTCAAGCTACAAAGAAATTTGATGTGGACTTTAATATTAGGGCAGGTGGAATCCAGCATTTACCCAATAAAAATATTGGAACTATGATTACTGATATCCTTGGAACAGATGAAAATATTGCAAAAACCGTTGAATGGCTACAAGAAAATGGTGTCGTAGTTGAATCATCGTTGGAAGGAGAGGTAAATGATTAATTTTCAAGAATTATTCAACTTAGTTAGTGAAGCAACTGCAGAAACACTCATAATGGTATTTGTTTCTACTATATTCTCTGTAATGCTAGGTTTGCCATTGGGAGTTCTTTTGTGTACGTCAGACCCTTCAGCAGGAATAAAGCCACGCCCAATTCTGTATGTTGTATTAACGAGAATTGTAAACGCCCTTAGATCATTTCCTTTTTTGATCTTAATGATCGTGCTTTTTCCGCTTTCAAGATTAATAATTGGAACGAGCATTGGCACGAGTGCAACTATTGTACCATTATCAATTGCAGCAGCTCCCTTTGTTGCAAGAATTATTGAAACCTCTTTAAAAGAAGTAGATCCTGGTGTTGTGCAAGCAGCACGTGCTATGGGCTCAACGACATCTCAAATAATTATGAAAGTGCTAATCCCAGAAGCTCTGCCGTCTCTTGTTGCAGGTATTACACTTACAATCATTAATCTTATTGGTTATTCTGCAATGGCTGGGGTAATTGGTGGCGGAGGATTAGGTGATCTTGCTATTCGTTATGGATATCAACGATTTAGACCTGATGTGATGATTGCATCTGTGGTTGTCATACTCTTGCTTGTAGAAATTATACAGCTAGTTGGTACAAAAATTAGTGCTACACTTTTGAAAAAGCGTTAAGACACAGTAGGTTTCGAGCATAACGCTCTTACCATATATATTTTTATTCTTATGGAGATTAAAATGAAAAAATTATCCTTAGTGCTTTTGGCACTTACTCTTGTTGGACTTCTTTTTGCTGGTGGAGCAAAAGAAGATGATGGTTCTACCCTTAAAGTTGGAGCGACTCCAGTTCCTCATGCAGAAATGCTTATGCTCATTGTTGATGAAATGGCAAAACAAGGCATCACACTCGAAGTTATTGAATTTACTGACTATGTAACACCTAATGAAGCTGTTGAAAGCGGTGAAATCCATGCGAACTTTTTCCAACATGTTCCATATATGAATTCATTTAACGAAGAAAGAGGTTATAGCCTTGTAAATGCAGGCGGCATCCATGTTGAGCCGATTGCAATGTATTCAAATACTCTTACTTCGTTGGATAATCTGGAAGATGGAGCTACAGTTGCTATTCCAAACGATCCAACTAATGAAGGAAGAGCATTATTATTATTGCAAACAGCTGGCTTAATTGAACTTAATGAAACTGCAGGCATAACAGCTACCCCTTTAGATGTTGTATATAACCCAAGAGGTTTAGAGTTCCATGAAATTGAAGCTGCTTCTTTGCCTAGAGTTCTTGCAGATGTTGATCTTGCAATCATTAATGGAAACTACGCAATCCCTGCTGGTTTAAGTGCTGCAAAAGATGGCCTTTTTGTTGAAGGTGCAGAGTCGCCATATGTTAACATTATTACTGTAAAAGAAGGCATGGAAAATGATTCTAGAATAACAGCATTAGTAGCCGCTCTTCAAAGTGAAACGATTGCTAATTATATTTCAGAAAACTTTCCAAATGGCGAAGTTGTAAAGGCATTTTAATTTTTATTATGCGTAAAAAAAAAGAACTCTCAAATTGAGAGTTCTTTTTTCTATACATCGTCATCTTTTGTTAAGAAAAACTTCATAAGGGTTACAAAATGAAAAATCTTTTTGTATACATCAACACCCTGTTCTTTGATAGGCTTATCTGAAAAATGAACAAGCTCTGCCCAGTTAATTATTAGCTCTGGCTTTTTCTTTTCTATGTCTTCTAAAAGCATTTTTGTATGCTTTGCAACCACAATGAGATTTTTACTTGCAGAAACTAACATATTTTGCGCTTCTTCATTTGTATCACGAACTAATGTTTTTAATATGTTTTTAGCTTCTCTATCACGATCTGCACGTGCAAAATATGTTTTAATTTTTACACCTGCAACACCTTCTTCGCCAAGATTTTCATCAAATTCGGTAATCTTCTCCGATAAGTTCAATAATTCATGATAAGTTTCTGACATTGGTGCTGCCAAATTCGAGGATACCCATTGTCCTCGTACAAGCACTAGGTCTGCAAATTCACGTACTGTTTTTTTAAAGTAATCATTTAAGAATGCTTTTAAGTAGTTGAGTGGGGCAGCGTAAGTATATCCCCCAATTGATTTTTTTTGAAGCATCGCTGTTGCATCATCGCTGTAGTATTTTAAACGAAGAACATTCGTAGTTCCAAAGATTGCTGATAATAAATCGTCAATCTTTGAACTTTTTTGTTCAAGTTTTATTTTATTAAGTGCTGCTTCTGTAGTGTTTTTTATAGTGCTCAAATGCGCATCTATAATATTATGGGTTGATTCTGTTATTACCGCTTTGTAGCCAGGATCTTTTGCTATTAGCTGTATCATCATTTCAAATACACCAAGTGATTGGAATTTCCTGAGCCGATTCAATACTTTATTCCATACAGGTGCATTGATTGGTTGTACACCCATTGAATCTTTAATAATTGTAAAAATCTGAGACCAATTAGCTTCGAATTGTAATTGCCATGCAACATCTATAAATTCTTTTAAATCTTCAACAATATATTCTGCACGTATTGGAGCAAAATGGGGTTGATAATTAAAATTATCTTCTTGTAAAGCAGAATCAAATTTCTTTAGTAAAAAATAATAATCAAAAGAACAAAAATCAATAAACTGTGTTAGCTGTGAAAAGGAATAATCAATTTTCGCAATTTTTTCTTCACTAAAAAAACTTAAGTACGTAGAAAGGTCTCGGTTAACATGCTCCGTTAATTCCTTTAACGGGAACTTCTTTGACATTTCAAGTATAGCTTCCTCTCCTAAGCGCAGTTCAATGTCTTTTTGTTCATCGGTTAAGTAATAATTTATGATCATATTTTTATATGCATTTGGATTCTTTACATTTCGAAAAAGACCTTGAGCAGGGCTAATGACTTTATATAATTCAAAGAAAAATTTAGCCATTTGAGGCAAAGCTTCATCAGAACCAAACTTATAAAACTTGACTTTAGTTTGCGTTAAATTTTTATATACTTTTTTTAAAAATCTTTTTTTGTCCGCTTCTGAATCAGCAGAACCAAACATATCCATCACACGAGTAATCAAATCAGAAAAAATAGAACCAGCCATACTATAAATATGGGCTAAATATGCATTTCTGTCAAGTACTTAGGAAAAAAATGGCTAATGGTATTGTACAAAACACACTTTTATTTTTTAGGTTTCTGTGATATAATGGTATTATGAAAGAAAAAGAACACCCTAATAATCCTGAGTATGAAAAAGAAATAGAAACTGGATTAAAAGAGCTCTACAACATATTTTGTGACATCGATGATGTAGTACTGATTGAAGATTTTTTTGGTTGTCTTTTAACACCAGCGGAAAAAAAAGACATTTCGGCACGCTGGCTTTTAGTAAAAGAAATACATAAAGGTACTTCACAAAGAGAAATTGCAAAGAAGTTTAATATGAGCCTTTGTAAAATTACTCGTGGCTCAAAAGAACTTAAAAAGCCCGATAGCGCATTTTGGAAGATTCTTCACAAAAATTAGCAAACAAAGAAAACAATCTTGAAAAACTCATTAAATTTAGCCACCGATGAACAGGATATAAAGGATGTTTTTTAGTGCGTATTATTATCTTGTTTAATCCTGAAAATCTGCGGCTAGCAATATTCGGATGAAAATTGATTTGTACTTATAGCATAGCCCGCATACTATACATAGTTACCTCATATATGATATACTTTTTTGTGTGCCACACTTCCAGGGTGGCCGAAGGAGAGAATATGGAAGACCATTCAATTTCAATGGAAAAAATCGTTAGTTTATGTAAACGACGTGGATTTGTGTTTCAGTCATCGGAAATTTACGGTGGACAATCAGGTGCTTGGGATT
>CAYJPS010000087.1:0-10019 GCA_964372135.1 uncultured Treponemataceae bacterium
TCTTTTGTTCTAGCACCAATAATAACAATAACTTTGTTACCAATTGCTTTATGCGCTTGAACAATAGGGTAGAGCGGTGCTACGCCGATACCACCACCTACACAAACAATAGTGCCTTTTTTTTCAATATGAGTAGGTTTTCCAAGTGGCCCTAAAATAGCACCAATTGCGTCCCCTTCTTTAAGATGTGATAATTTTAAAGTAGTTGCTCCAACTGCTTGGAAAACAAGTGCAATCCATCCTTCTTCAGCATTAGCGTCTGCAATAGTTAATGGAACTCGTTCTGCAAAATCGGTATCCAATTGTACCAAAACAAATTGTCCTGCTTTTCTGTTCTTAGCTATATCAGCTGCTTCAACCTTGTAGTAAAACACATCACTTGATAGCTGTCGTTTTTCAATAATTTTATACATATTTTTATCCTTGCTGCAAAAATATATCATAGATTTAAAAAAAAGTACATAGGGTAAGAATTTTTTCTTTATGTCTTCTAAGTCGTCTTTAGGTCCTAAGCTATAGTGAGCACACGGAAATCAATTTCATCCAAGAGTGTCATTTTTATTGTTGCGGATATAATTGTATTCCCTGTGGTGAGTCCATACTTTATTGACTTTTTTAATTGTATGCTTTATAATAGTATACAATAGGATTTTTAGCTTTCCATATATTGCGCTAAAAAATACTAACATAAAGAGGACAGAAAATGTCAGATATTGAAGTTAAAAATGTAAAGTATTCAATAACGCTAAAATTAATTATTATTATTTCAGTTTTAGTTGTGCTTTCTCTAGGAACAGTTACAGCGCTTGTAGCTTTTATAGTTCGTGAAGATGTTCAGTTGACTGCGGAGCAAGGCAATCACACTATTAATGAACATGTTTCAAATGCTGCTGAAAAAGAATTACTTTCAATGCGAGCAAATGCCTTCTTGCTCATGAACACTCTTTCCATTATGGGTTCTCAGAGTCTCTTGGCAGACCAGTATGCAGATTTATTTTTTGAACGTAATCAAGATATAGCAACGGTATTATTAGTAGCGCCTCCTTCATCAGCACAAATCTCAAACGATGTTTCGATTGAGTTTACTAATAATCGTTTTTTTGTTTCTAATGAGTTAGATAGATCGCTGTTATATACCTTTTTAAATTCTGTTTCCGATTCAATTACACGGTCTGCGTACGGCGAAATTATTGCGGTTAATGCAACTGCTAGCTTTGGAGTCCCTACGATTGCACTTTTGTATCCTTGGCTAGAGTCTGCTCAAGCTGAGTCATTAGTGATTTTATTTTCTAGTGAAGCATTAAGTGAAACGTTTGGAAGTGGCACAACTAACACAACCTATATGGTAAACGATACAAATGACCTTCTAATACACCCTGATTTTGAATTAATGAAAACAGGTGGTAACATGTCGAATCTTACACTCGTTGAGCAAATGAGACAAAATAACGATGAAAGCCGTCAGGTTGTCTTTGAAGATGAGGAAGGTATCGAGTATTTTGGAGCATATACAAAACTACCAGTTGGTGATGTAGCAGTTATTACCTCAATTCCATCTAGTTTAGTATTTGAAGCAGTAAACAGTACTGTATATCAAAACATATTTTTATCTTTAGCTGTTTTATCTTTGGCAATTTTATTTGTATGGTTTTTTTCACGTTCAATTAGTAAGCCGCTTAAAATATTGGCAAGTGCCTCTCAGCAAATTATGAATGGTGACTTTATCTTAAACTTAAAGCCAAAAAGTCATGATGAAGTAGGTTTTCTTACTTCATTGTTTACTCGTATGGGTGCAGCACTTGAAACATTTGGTCGTTTTGTTAATAAAGAAATCGCGCTTAAAGCCATGGCTGGTGAATTAGAACTCGGTGGTGAAACAAAAAATGCAACCATTTTCTTTTCTGATATTCGCTCATTTACCGCTATTTCTGAGAAACTTGAACCGCACGAAGTTATTGAATTCTTAAATGACTATATGACAAGAATGGTTGCTTGTGTAAAAGACACGAATGGTACCGTTGATAAGTTTATAGGTGACGCTGTTATGGCCGTTTGGGGTGCTTCCACTTCTGAGGGCAGTGCTGAGCTTGATGCTCTGAATGGGATACGAGCAGCCCTAATGATGCGAGCTTCTCTCATAGAATTCAACATTGGCCGAGGAGGGGATAAAAAACCTATTATTAAAATTGGCTGTGGTCTTAATACAGGTCCTGTTGTTGCAGGTCAAATGGGTTCATTAGAGCGCATGGAATATACCGTTATAGGGGACGCGGTAAACTTCGCATCTCGTACAGAAACATTAACAAAGCCATTTGGGGCAGATATACTTATAACTGAAGATACGTATGAACTGGTTAAAGAGCACGTTATCGTTGAGCGTATGCCTTCTGTTAAGGTTAAAGGAAAAGAAAAACCAGTGTGCATTTATGCTGTTGTAAACATGCCAAATGTTACAGATATAAATGGAGCTGGTAAAGAAGGTCCTAAAACTATGGATGAACTACGAAAGCTTCTCGATATTCCAACTCCAGATTTTGGAAAAGTTGATGCAGATGCTGAAGAGAAAAAATATAAAATAGGTGAGTAAAGGGTAGCATTGTGGCTATCGTTGAGGAATGGAGGAATCGTGCAAATAGAAAAAAAATTCACCAAATATGATTTTCTCGTAACAGTTTTATGCTTAGTAGGATTTTACTTTAGTTTACAACTTTTTAATGGAGTTCTAAACCAATCGCTAGATAAACTTAATGAAGCTCCTATTGGAACAATAACATTTAAATATAAATCTGCTCAAAGAAAGCTTATAGACAGAGTTCTATGGGATAGGGTAAAACAAAATTCTCCTGTGTATAATGGAGATATTATTCGTACCGCAGAATTGTCTGAAGCTACAGTAACTTTTGTAGACGGAAATGTAATTGATTTATATGAGCAAACGCTTGCTCAAGTATTCTTAGATTTAGAAGATGGTGCAGCCATAGATTTTTCTGGTGGTGGAGTTTCAATTGATACAAGCTCATCTGCTGCTGGTTTAACATTAACTTCAGGTAGTGCAAATGTGCAAGTTGCCGCAGGCGCGGTTTTGAATGCAGCTTCACCACTTGGCGTGGGAGATACAATTTCTAATCAATTGTCATTACAAATGACTCAAGGTCAAGCTGAACTTTTAGGAGCCGATGGCTCACAATCAGTTTCGCTGTCTGAAGGGAATGGTCTTATTTTTGATGAAGCAACAAATGCATTTATTCCTCCGAGCATTAGAGTTACTTCTCCTGCACCAAATACAAAATATTTAACACAAACTGAAACTGTATCAATTCCATTTACATGGGAAAAAGAAAATATTGCTTCTAATGAGTATATTATATTAGAAACTTCCCAACAAAAAGATTTTGATACAATTGTTGAACAAATTAGTTTTACAAATGTAAACAACATTTCTTTAGACTTAGATGAAGGAACATGGTATTGGAGAGTGTATACTCAATCACTTTCATCTTCTGTTGGAGGGAAGGTTCAAGTATATGCTTCTCCTGTTCCAACGAATAATGTACCCGCTGCTGGTACAGAGTACACATATAGAACAAAATCACCTCAGGTACGTTTTATGTGGACTGATGATGAATATGCTCGTAATTGGTTATTTGAAATTGCTGATAATGAACAAATGACAAATCCTGTTATGTCTCAAAATACAAGTCAACCATCTATAATAGTAAATACATTAACCGATGGTCGCTATTATTGGAGAGTGACACCTACATATTCAGCGAGCTTTTTAGGACAAGGCAGTTTTGTCATGCCGCAATCACAAGTAAGTTATTTTGATGTTACCGAACAAGGTGAGCTAACGCAGGCCGAATTGATTCTTCCATTAGAAGGCGGCTTTATTGATGCAAATAGTGCAGAAGCAGGACATCACTTTACATGGAAATATGATTATGAAGCAATTGACTATACTATTGTGATAAGTGAAAATGAAAATTTATCTTCTCCAATTGTTGAACAAACGGTTAATGATAACTTTTTTGTATTATATCCTGATGTAGCGACTCTTACTGAGGGTACGTGGTATTGGGCTGTTACAAAAATAGACTCAGAAGGCGAAATGTCTCCACAAAGTGATGTTCGTTCTGTATTTTCAGTGTTGGGGCGTGTTGAACAACGTACTCTTTTCCCACCAGATAATTATATAGTTGCAGAAAACCTCGTAGTTGATACAAGTTTTACATGGAAAACGAATCTACCGTTTAATATGAAATTTCAAATAGCACAAGATGATGATTTTGAAAACATGCATACAGAGCGCATTGTTAGTTCAACATCAGTGTCTGGTTTAAATCTTCCTACAGGAACTTGGTATTGGCGTATTGTGGCTGATGCGGCAGACTCAAATATTGAATATATTACAGATGCAAAAACCCTTACCGTTGAGCCATACTTAGAAAAAGTTGTGGTTAGCGATTTGTCTGTTGACACAAATGTAGTAGTCCGCCCTGAAGTTCCAATGGAGTTTACATGGGAAGCATCTGAAGAAGCCGATTATTATCAAGTACAGCTCTTTTTAGCAAACAATAGAGATAATCCTGTTTATGAAGATTTATTGGTAGAAGAAACAAGTATTAGCATAGATATGGACGGTTTTGAAGAAGGTGAATACGTTCTTGCGTTACGTGCAATGGCAATTGAAACAGATTCTTCATCAAGACAAACAGGGCTTTTAAGTGAACAGACATTTGATATGAAACAACTTAAGCCTATTGAATTACTTACACCAATCAATGGTGCAATTATCGAAGGAATCGATGCATTGTTAGATCCTTCTACTTTAGAGTGGAGTAGTGTTGAAGTTCCAAGTCAATCGAGATTGATTTTAACAAATCATAATTATGGATTGGAGTTACAGTCTCGTTTAGCAGGTGTTACGTTCGATGAGGAAGACGCATATGTTTATGAAATAGAACCAAGCGAAGTGTATCAATTACCTTCATTACCAGCTGGTGTTTGGTATTGGACAGTGATTGCAGAAACAGAAGAGGGCTTTGATATTTCTCCAATTCAACCATCACGTTTTATTGTTCAAGACATTGAACCTTTTGAAGTGCCTACAAATGTTTTACCAAGAACACCGCTTGTCATTGACATGAATTATTTGAGAGCGCAGCGCTATGTAGATTTTTCTTGGGACTTAGTTGATGAAGCAGATGGTTATATTGTAAGTATTACAGACTCAAATGGATCTACAGTTTTTGAAGAAATAATTAATGATAATACAACATATCGTTTTGAAAGTTTTGCTTCCCTTGGGCGTGGAAATTATTATTGGACTATAGAAGCAATACAAAGACTTCCAAATGCTGCTATTGTTAGACGTGGTAAAAAAGAAGAAAGAGAATTTATTATTGATTTACCAGTTGCAAATGCACCTGTAGAGCAAACAACTGGAGAACTATATGGCTTATAATATACGAATAAAAACACTTATTATAAGTTTTGTGTTGGTTTTCCTAAGCACAACATTTATGTTTTCTCAAGAATCGCAATCAGAAATTCCTGAAAATGCCATTTTACTTGATAATGGCACTATAATGCTCGAGGACGGCACTATTGTAGATGCAGTTACTCTCTTGCCTCTTGAAGAAAAGGATTATACTATCCAAGAAACTGATGAGGGTGTAGTTTTTATTCAAACACTCTCATGGCAGCCGTCTGAATTCGCACTTCGTTATGAAATTATTATAGAGAAGCAAGAGGATGACGGAACATGGATTCCAGAAAATACCTATGAAACTGAAGAGGGCGTTTCTGAGGTAGAAGTATCGCTATTTGCAGGAACGTATCGATATAAGGTTTTTGTGTATAACTTTTTAGATTTACAAGAAGCAGAATCCGACTGGTTTGAAATAAGTGTTTTTAAAGCTATTCAGCCTACAGTTACAGATTTGAGCCCTAGCCTTATTTATCTTGATGAAGTTCAAACGGGAATATTTAGTTTTTCTGGGTCAAACGCACTTGAAAATACACTTTTTTATCTCGAACTTCCAAATGAACCTTCCAGAACAGTGTTTGGTGACATTATTGAACAAGATGATGGTGATTTTAGAATTCAATTTGACATGAATAGAGTTGATGTAGGAAGCTACGTTTTTACAGCTGAAAATCCCGGTGGTTTAACATCGAAAATAGATCCATTTGAAGTAAAATTCTTAAAACCCTATGATTTAGATGTAACAGTTGGCTATAACGTTATGTATACCTTTCCAGGCGATATACCATTATATTTTGAAAAAGAGTTTTATCCTTTTGGTTTGAGTGCAAAGGTTACGTACATTCCTTTAAAGCGAAATTGGGGCCAAATTGGGCCAGAAATTAGTGCTCATTGGTTTTTAATGAAGGGAGTGTTTGATGTATACGATGTTTCTTCTCATGTTTTACCTGTTACATTAAACTTTGTATATCAATTGCCACTCATTAAAAAACGTTTGGTAATGGATACTCATGTTGGTGTGGGAACAACATTTTTATTGGGTACAAAATTTGTATTTTCTAGTGGGGTAGAATCTCCTGCAGAAAATGCTGTTGGAATTGCAGCAAGCGCAGGCCTTGCATTCCAAGGTTATATTTTAAACCGATTATATGTTGAACTAGGAGCAGATTATATAGCTACATTTTACGAAGGCACATTACTTCATCTTGTTGCACCTGCATTAAGCGTTGGATGGCAGTTCTAACTTTTTGACTAAGAAAGCAAAAAATGTAGGATATATTTGAATATCTCTATATTCAATAATTCGAAATATCTCGTGACAATTACCTTGACACTCTTTCTCTAGCATGATAAAATAACTGCGATGCTTTTGTGCCTTTAATGAGGATTTTAGCACAAAACAAAAATTACTATATAAGGTTGATAATTATGGACAAAAAAAATAAGAATAATACAAAGGTAGAACATCCAAAAACTAAACGTAATCCAATTATTTTTGCACTCTCTGTGCTTTTATTGGTTATAATTGCCATTGCATTTGTGTTTTCACCTGGACTTCTTTCACAAAATACAGGTTTACCAGAATTGGGTTCCTACAATGGAAAGACAATTAAGTATGATGAAAACTTTGTAAATTTAGTAGAGTATTTTGTAGAGCAGCTACAATATCAAGGAACTCAAGGTGATCCAACATTTTCTGCAATGACACAAGCTTTTAACTATTCAGTTTTAACACATGCTTTTGTTGATGAAGTAGAAAACTCAGGCTATGTAGTACCTACTTCACTAGTAAATAGAGAAATGATTCAATACTTTAGAGATGAAAACGGTGCTTACTCTGAAACTATTTTTCAATCAACACCAGAAGGTACTAAAATTCAAATAAAAGAAGCAACCGAAGAAGGACTAAAAAGAAATCTTTATTTTAACGATATGTCTAGTATTAAAATATCTTCAAATGAAGCTGCTTTTATAAAGGAAATGAATAAAAATCAACGTTCATTTAATATGGTGAGTTTTGATACTGAAGATTACCCACGTGAAGAAGTTATTGCCTATGGTACAGAAAACGCAGAGCTTTTCACAACATACTCAATGGATGTCATTACTGTTAATGATGAAAGTACGGCAAATACTGTTTTAAGTCGAATAACAAACAATGAACTCACTTTCGCTGATGCAATTGCTGAATACTCTACAAAGCAGTATTCAAATGACACAGGAACTCTTACAGATAATCTTCATTACTCACTCAAGGAAACAGTTACAGGAGAAGAAGCATTTAATGCTCTTGTTTCTTTAGCAAACGGTGACATGAGTGACGTTATTGAAACGAATACAGGTTTTTCAATCTTTTCTGCAACTGCAGCACCTACAAGTGCGGACTTCTCAAATGAAGAAGTTGTTGATTCTGTGTATACATATTTAACAATATATGAAGCAGGAATTATTGAAGATTACTTTATTAATTTAGCAAAAGATTTCGCTTCGAGTTCTATTACAAATGGTTATGATTCAGCTGTATCTACCTATAATCTTACAAATGTACCTGTTGAAGCATTTCCAATAAACTATGCAAGTACCCAATTGTTAGACACTCTTCCTGTAGAAGCTGCTCCAGAACTTGGACAAGCACATTCTAATGAACAATTTTATGAAACTGCTTTTGCGCTTGCTGAAGGAGAAATATCTGAGCCAATTGTTCTTGGTAACAATGTTGTGGTGCTTTCACTTGATGAAGTTATTTCTTTAGAAGACGATGGCGATCAAACCCTTTCATTTATGTACTCATATTACATGTCCCAATATGATTCTAACGATATTTCTACTTTCTTTATGGGAAGTGAAAAGCTTGAAAATAACTTATTTTCAGTGCTTCTTGAGTACTTTCTCTAAGAGCTATTGAGGTTATTGTGACCGACATAAATGAAACACCCTGTTTGGTAGATACCGCTCGGGGTGTTTCTGTTTTATACAACAATAGGCACCTCTTTTCGCGCTTTGATCCAACGAAAGCCTTTTTAACCATTCTTGAAAATACTACAATCCTCGACAATAGCTTAATTCTTTGTCTTTCTCCTGTACTTGATTTTACCATTAAAGCAATTTTTCAAAAACTTAAAAATGAACAAAGTAAAAATTGCTTTGTGCTAGCCGTAGAGCATGACACCAGTCTTTATAATTTTTTTCATAGCAATGTTCAAAATTTATTTTCTGATGAACATTTTTCTAGTCTATTAATTCAAAATGAACATGATATTTCGCTATTATTGGAAGGAGAAAAAATTTCAACTGAACTCATAGGTAGTACTGTTCCAGATGTTTCACATTTTCGCCGAGTTATTGTTTTAGAAGCCTCAAGTGAGGTAAATCAATATAAAGATTTTTATGCCAATGCCATACGTTTTACTCAAAGCTCAATTTCTCAGTTTTGGAAAAATCGCATGACACTTGTTCGGCTTGGAAAATTGTTTTCGAGCAATACACTTAAAAACATATCGGCCTTGCGTAATTCAATAAGTCTTGAAAAGGGAAGTGTTACAAAGCCTATAGTTGTTGTGGGTGCCGGTACTTCACTTGATGGTTTGTTAGAATTTATTAAAAAGGTCGACACAGAGGTGTACATTCTTGCAATAGCTGCTGCCATTCAACCATTGCAAATAAATGGTATAAGCATTGATGCAATTGTTAGCCTTGAAGGTCAGTATGCAACCGATAAAGCTTTTATTGGATTTGACAAGTCAACTGTTCCACTTTTTACAGACCTTGCGTCTCGGCCGAATATTTTAAAGAAATTTACACATGTATCATTGTTTTTATCTGAGTATTCAAAAAGTTCTTTGCTCGATCGCATTAAAGAAACGTTTACAGATGTACCTGTTTTTCCGCCACTTGGTTCAGTTGGCATCACCGCTACTGAAATTGCACTCTTTGTAAGAAAAAGCGTTGATGTTCCAATCTTTGTGTGCGGTTTAGACTTTGCCTTCCCAATAGGAAAAACACATTGTAAAGAAAGCCCACATATAAAAGAGGCATTAAATACATCCAATAAGCTGTATCCAGTTGCAAACCCTGCAACGAGTTTTAGACAAGGCACGTTTAAATTGCAAGACTCAACAAAGGTGAGTGATGCAGGTCTTAAAGTATATGCGGAGCTTTTTAACGAACGGTATAGGAACACAAGTAATCTCTACGATCTATCTCACTTTGGCATGATGAAAGATATATCAACAATGAATATAGAATGCGCTATTGAACTCATACATGCACATAAAACAGCAGTAGAAGAACGAGTAATTAAAATGTGTAACAATGAAAAAAAAGTTAATGACTTCTATAAATGTGAAAAAGAAAAATTGAATACGATTAAAAACATGCTTACAGGAATTGTGCCTCTTGATGAAAAAAAACTCTTAGAACTTTTAGAAGAATGTAGCTATTTATACATGCATTTCCCAGATGGTCATTTTGGTGCAAACCTTCGCCAAGATTTTTTGAACAGGGTGAGGGGAGAAGTAGATGCATTCCTTAA
>CAYJPS010000088.1:0-9931 GCA_964372135.1 uncultured Treponemataceae bacterium
TCTGTTCAAATGGAAAGAGCATTGTCTCTTTTTTTACAATTATATAGAGATGTTCGCTATTCGCTGAACCCTCGGTTTGAATTAGAACTTGCAATTTCTAGACTTTGTTGGCTTAGTTCTTGGGTTTCGAATGATGAGGTAAAGACAGCTGTTGATAGTGCAAAAAAACTTTTATCGAGCGGTGTTGTTTCAACTCAAGCGCCTTTATCTAATCCAGGTCAAGGTCAAACTGAGATGAGTTTAAATGAGGTTCAAGAGGGAAAAAAAGAAGGCCCTGATATGAATGAAAGTGTTGAAGAAAATTCTTTTCACACGCAAGAAAACCATGAATCTACAATTGAAAGTGCCCCTATGGAATTAGCAAAAAATGCAGAACAACTAAAGTCTATGACAATTACAGAAGTTCGTACTGAAAAAATGTTTTTGTCTTCAGCTTTAAATCAATCAGAAGGGTGGGCATTTGATGATACGGCTGTATACATATATGTTACATCACTTTTTTTACAACAACAATTATTATCTGAAAAAATATATCTTACCGAGGTTATATCAAAAAATCTAGGTAAAAAAGTACATCTGGAAATTCTTGTAAAAGAACAGGTTGAAGTAGAGCAAGAAGAAGCTTCTATTCCTTCTAATGTACAGATGGTAGTTGACGCTTTTGGTGGCGAAGTTGTTTCTGTTCAGGATAAAGTTGTTCTTAAAAGCGATGATGCTGACAACGGTGCTGAACAATAAAACATTACAGAAAGGTGATTTTTTAGGAGAACAATAATGAACATAAACCCATTTGATTTAATGAAAAACTTTGGAAATATTCAAGGCGAGTTAAGTAAAGTACAGGGAGAACTAAAAACAATTTCGGCAACGGGGAGTTCGGGTGGTGGAATCGTAAAAGTTACACTAAACGGAGCAATGGAAATGGTTTCAATCGAACTCGATCCAATCGCCGTTGACCCGAGAGATATTACTATGCTACAAGATTTAATTGTTGCAGCTTCTCGAGATGCGGCGAGTAGCATTCAAGAACGAATTAAAGAAAAAATGGGCCCAATGCTTGGTGGAATGAATATCCCAGGTTTAAATATATAAGATATGAATGCACTTGATGAATTAACTAATAGTTTTTCTCGCCTACCTGGTATCGGCAAAAAATCTGCATCGAGAATAGCGCATCATCTTTTGAAAGTTGACCAAGGATTTTTAGAACAATTTGCTCATGAGCTTGTTACGTTGCATCAAAGAATTATTATATGTTCCGAGTGTGGCTCTTACACTGAAACCAATCCTTGTTCAATTTGCTCAAATCCATTAAGAGAAAGAAATATTATTTGTGTTGTTGAACAAGCCCAAGATGTTGAAACAATTGAAGCATCCAGAGAATATAGAGGACTATTTCATGTTCTTGGTGGAGTTATTGCTCCTTTAGAAGGAATTGGACCAGAGCAGCTATCCATTGCAAAGCTTATTAAAAGAGTTAGTGATGGAACCATTTCTGAGGTAATAATTGCAACAAATCCGACGGTAGAAGGAGACACTACTGCTTTATATGTCCAAAGGCTTCTTTCTTCTTCTTGTGGAGAATCAGTTACTGTAACGCGATTGGCTTCTGGTCTGCCTGTTGGGGGCGATCTTGAATATGCCGACAAACTAACTCTTGCACGTAGCTTTAGAGGCAGAACAGCATTATAAAGAACTATTTTCTTTTATGGCACTCGGTGCAACCTGTAACGTGAACATGTTTTTTTTCTTGTCCCCTTGTAAAAATGTATGCAGTTAAGTGCCCTTTTGTTGGGACTTTTTTGTGACAAACTGGGCAAACACGCTCTAGCCCTCTTTCTACATCTGGAAAGCAATGGGGGCAGCCGTGAATAGTGCAAGGTTGCTCATTTGCGCTTCCCGTCTTATAAACACGCGAAATAATGTTTTCCCCACCGTAAAGCATTGTATTACACAATGGGCAAGGGCTTTTTGCCTTGCCACTAGGTTGTGATTTCTTCTTTTTTGGCGTTTTAGAGTAGAAATTGAGAAAATATTGGAATGCATAGTAAAGTATTATTAATGCAAATAAAAAGAGAAAAAAGAAGATTAATACATTAAATAAAGACACAGCGCTATTCTGCCGGAGCTACAACTTCAGCTGAAGCTTCTTCTCCAATAGATTCAGTTGTTGCCTGAGGTGCTGTGTAGAACATTCTCATTGCTTCAATTTCATTTCGCTGACGATATCGCAATAAGAGCGTCTTTGTGCTTTCTTGGTATACATATCCTGGCGCATTATATGTTTCAAATCGAGCATCGGTTGCGTAGTCTAATTCATATATTTCAATGCCATCAAATGGCTCAATACCTGTAATAATACTGTGGTAGATTTCTGTTACAGGGAAATCAAATTGCATAACAATTGTTCCGTCGGCACTTTCGGTATAAGTTTTGTCGGGAATAATATTCCAAATCCACACAGGATTTCCATCATTATAAGCCAAAACATCAGCGTGTGGATAATAAGGATTGTCAAAAACAAAGTATGGGTACATACGTGATAACGTAGAGGCTGATATAGAAGCAGCTTCTTGCAATGAAGAAACTATTAACATAGTTCCTCCTGCTTCCACGTCTAATCGTGATGTTAACCTACCATATTCGCGCAATGTAGCGCCTGCCTTTGCAGTAAAGACTCTGTCAATAGTCCCTTCATCATTTGTAATGTTGAGAATGTTCCCGTCAATTGTAGTTGCATTTTGAAGTACATTTATGCAGTCTTCAATAACTGGTTCAAGCAGCATTGCTGAAGCAGGGATATTTTTTGATAGCGTTATGTATGTTGCAATAATACCTGTGGCTTGTTGTGTTGTTGGCACAAACATTTCTAACGTAGAAGGAAGAGACAAAATAGGAACAATGTCATCTGTGTTTTGTTGTAACAAAAATGAAGGGAAATTATCAAGCTCATAAACATCTAAGAGTGACCTTTCGAGCGAATATTGCATGGAAAATAAAATATTTTCATTTTCCATGAGAAGAGTTTGGTTCATTGCAACAAGGGTATTAAAATAAGGGGCTGTAAAATATGTTCTATGATTACCATTAATAAAGGAAGCTGGCACATTTGCAATTGCTTCTCCGTATCTTCCTTGAGAAGCAAGTTCAGCAACATAGGCTGCAACAAATTTTTCATTTATTGAATCTGCTTGAGATGATTGAAATGATCTTGTTATGTGGTTGCGAGCTTGAGTTTGAACTGCACTAAATGCTTCGACTGTTGCATTTTCCATTCCAATTACGGAGCTGAATGTAAAAGCTTGCGTTTCTTCAAATGCAGAAATTTGAGCAACAGAAGATGTGCTTTCAGAAAGTGTTAGAGAATTTGTTGTAACATCGCCAGCGAGTAATGAAAATGCTTCTTCTTTTGATTTAACAATAATTCTATTTCGTTGGACATCGGTAATATTAAAAACACTTCCTGCTTCAAATGGAATAACAAGAGAGTCAGTTGGAGAGGGAGTACTTGAAATAACTGAAAAACCTACTTCTTCAGATAAAAAGGTGAGAGAAACATCATTTGAAAAGAAAAGAGAAAAGGTACTCTCATTTACTTCTTCCCAGTCTTGTAAAACAAGAGGAAGTGTGTTCCCATTCTCGCTTAGTAATAATATAGGGTTTGATTCACTTGCATATATTTCTAGCCCGTTCCCCGATACTCTAAATGTATTGCTTAAAATAGGCAGAGAATCGCCATCTTCAGAGGCATTACTGGATAAACGAAGGTTTAAAGAGTAAAAATCTTGAAAAATTGACAATTCCTTCCTAAATTGGATTGCAAAAATGCCGAAAATAATAATAATATATAGGACAATAAGTCCGAAAAATTTACGAAATAGGTGTTTTTCCATTTGTATAAGTTTACCTAATTATGCGCTTAAAATCAACACCTTATTCTCATTTTATATGAAATTAAAAGGATAAAAAATGATTATTAACTTTTTGAGAAAAAAGACAAGATTTATGCTTAACTGCATCATGAATATTGTAGTGGGGGGAATTTTTCTTACAAGTTGTGTTGCTATGGAAACACGTATAGATATTCCTGAAATTGAGAGAGTTCAACCAGAAGCCATTGTAGCACCAGAAGCTATCGTAGAAGAAATAGAAGAACCTAAAGTAGAAGAAGTTCCGTACACACTCGCCTTTGCTACAAACTTACAAGAAACCCTTGCAACCGCTTCTATTGATGAGGCTCTTTTATTGTTTGATGATATTCCAGAAGAATATGCTAACGATGAGGATTTGAGTTATTTGCATGCGTCTTTACTAGTTTCAGCGGGAGTATACGAAGAAGCAAGCAGTCTCTTACAAGAATTACAATCAAGCAATCCAGATGACACCGATGTTCAATTTTTACAAGCAATCATTTTAAAAGAGCAAGGAAACGCACGAGAAAGTAAAAAGGTTATTCAGGATATACTTAGTAAAGATCCAACAAATGTTGCCGCAAATGTAGAAATGGCAAATACGTATATGTATGCTAAAAACTTTAGACTTGCAAACAAGCATTTTGTAGAAGGTTTAAGAGCAGACCCAGAAGATCCTGCAGCATTGTTTGGGCACGCGCTAACATCATGGTATCTCGAAGATGATGAAGTAGCAAAAAATGCATTAAATAAACTTATAGAAGTAGAACCAGAGAATAGTTTAGCATGGGCGTATTTGGGAAAACTTGAAGCTGATCGTGGAAAATTTGAAGAAGCTATTGTGTATATGAAAAAAGCGATAGAATATGAAGAGGATTATTCATCTCACTGGCTTGATTTAGGTTCATACTATCGAAATGCAAACAAACGCGAAGAGGCAGAAGAGGCTTGGAGCAGAGCAATTGAGTTAGATCCTGAGTACTTTCTTGGGTATGCATACAGAGGTGGAGTACGAGATGAAATGGCAAAGTATGATGGCGCTCTTTCAGATTATTTAAACGTTGTAAAATATAATCCAGAGTACTATTTTGCGTATGAATCAATAGGAATGTTATATTGGAAAGAGGAAAACTGGGTTGATGCACGAAATGCCTTCCTTCTTGCTCTAGATGCAAGCCCTCGAAATACCTCCTACTCTTTGTTGATTTCTGCCACGTATTTAAAAGAAGGTAAAAGAGCTGAGAACCAAGAATTTCTACTCGATGCAATGCGAACAATTGATAGAGAGTCTCTTGACTACCTCATGTTAAGGTTGTATTATGATGGAGTAGGAGATTCAGCTGTTCTGTATAAGGTTGTAGATGAAGAGAGTATAACAACAAGAGGTAGAATGTTGTTTTACATGGCACTTTATTACGAGCTTACAGGACTTCAAGAACTTGCAAATAAGTATTATATCGAAGTTGCAGACATACAAGGCCCAATGTTTTTTGAATATAGGTTTTGTGAATGGGCTGTAGAAGATATGAAAAAAAATAATCAGTATTAATAAGTAAAGTAGGGCCAATAATGGAACAGACCCAGCAAGGGCATTCGAGTGCAAATGAAATAGAATTGAAATTTGGTGATAAAGAAATAATTCTTTTGGGAACGGCACATGTTTCTCAAGAAAGTATACAAGATGCAATCTCGCTTATAGAAAAAGCAACTCCTGATTGTGTGGCTATTGAGTTAGATGCTCAGCGTTATGCTACAATGCAAGACCCAGAATCATGGAAAAAACTTGATATTGTTAAGGTTTTGAAAGAGGGACGAGGCTTTATGATGATTGCAAGTCTTGTTTTATCTTCCTTTCAGAAGAAAATTGGATCGGATATGGGTGTTAAGCCTGGTGATGAAATGAAAGCAGCCATCCAAAAAGCAAAAGAAATGAATATTCCAACAGCAATGGTTGATCGTCCTATTCAAACAACTCTTCGGCGCGCATGGGGTAAAAACTCTTTGTGGGGGAAGTGCAAATTATTAGCAACTCTATTTGCAACAGTGTTTGAAAAAGAAGAGATTTCAGCAGAGCAAATTGAAAATTTAAAACAGTCCAACGAAATGGATGCAATGATGCAAGAGCTTGCAAAAGAATTGCCTGTTGTTAAAGAAGTTCTCATTGATGAAAGAGATCAATACTTAGCATCAAAAATATGGGAAGCAAAAGGAAACAAGATTGTAGCGGTGTTGGGAGCAGGGCACTTGCCTGGTGTTGAGCGCTATTTACATGAAATGCATAAAGGTGAAAAAACCTCAGACACAAGTGCAATAGACAGTGTTCCAAAACCTGGAGCTGGCTCTAAAATAGCAGGATTAATTTTCCCAGCTCTTATTATAGCACTTATTGTGGCAGGTTTTTTTGTTGGTGGAACTCAAACTTCTCTTGATTTGCTCATAAATTGGCTGTTGTGGAATGGTTCTCTTGCAGCCTTAGGCGCGCTCCTTGCTTTTGGACATCCTCTTGCAATAATTGCTGGTTTTGTAGGAGCTCCTCTAGGGACACTTAATCCCTTTATAGCAGTAGGAATTTTTACAGGCCTTGTACAAGCAGCTGTAAAAAAACCAAAGGTTGAAGATATGGAAACGTTGGTTGATGATTTTTCTTCTGTAAAGGGTATTTATAAAAATAGAATTTCTCGTATTCTTTTGGTTTTCTTTTTATCAAGTTTGGGCGGAGCAATAGGAAATTTTATTGCTGTTCCTGCACTTTTTTCATCCTTGTTTTAAAAAACGAGGCGAAATACTTTTGAAGCCCTTTTTTTATCCCATTTGTTTTTGCGAGCTTCAGGCAAATTCTCAATAGAGTCTTGCGCAAAACCTAATGACTCAAACCAATCGGCCGTTTGAGTAGTAAGGATAAATACGCTTTTTGCTCCACTTGATTTTGCTTTTTCTATAAGATATGAAATAAGGTTCGGTCCAATTCCTATTCTGGAAAAATTTTCGTCGACGACAACTCCCGCAATTTCTGATGTTAGCGAATCTTTCTCTGAGAATGAATGTAATGCTGCACATGCCTTTATGCCACCGTCCATCTCATATACTACATAGTCAGTGTAGGTGTTAAGCAAATCATGTTCGCTTCGTTCTAATAATAAGCCTTTTTCAATGGCTGGATGCATTAAACTTAGTACCAAAGGTATATCACTTTGTATCATTGGACGTATAGAGCCATAATTGCTTTTATATATCATTGTACCTTGGCCAATGTCAGAGAATATTTCTGATAATATTACTCCATCTATGTTTCCATCTACAATGTGCGAGCGTACAACTGATTTTGCACAAGCATAGGCACAAGTTTCAAGTAGTTTTTTTGTTGGAGATTCTACTTCTAAACTGGCTTCGGCTATTGCTTGAGCCTGTTCTACAGTAAGTGCGTATACTTTTCCGTCTTCATCTCTTTGTATGCCTTGTGATAGTTTGAAATTTGATGAATTGATTGTGACATGGTTTGTGATAAAAAATAATTTTTCAACTTTTAAGCTTGTTGCAATTTCAGCTGCCAAAGCAATTGATGAAATGTTGTATGGTTTTCCAATATGACTCCAACCTATGCATGGAAAAATTGGTATACAGCCATTTTGCAATACGCTTTCAATGCTTTCGCATTCAATTGCTGCTATTTCTCCGCATGTGCCATAGTCAACGCCATCAATTATTCCTTTGCCTCGAGCTTTTACCCAGTTTCCAATTAAAGCGGTTTTTCTTTCACCTGAAAGGCTTGTCATAATTCTGTTAGCAGTATCAAAAGCAGCCATTTTAATTAAGGGGATTGCGCTTTCATCAGTAATCCTAAATCCATTATGGATTTTCCAAGAAATGTGAGATTTATCAAGAATGTCTGTTATTCTTTGCCTAGAACCTGGAATAATAATTAACTGCAATCCAGCTTCATGCAATAAACTTATATCGTTTATGTGGCTTAAGAAAAGAGGTGAATCTATGACCGTGTCATCAATGTGAATAACGACGGTTTTGTTGTTAAACTTTCGAACGTATCGGAGAACATCTCGAATACGTTCAGCTCTATCATAGTGCATGTTGTTTCCTTGCGGGGCTTTTTGCAAAAATTATTTTTGTTGTATTAATACCCGTCTGACATTGCTCTGTTGAGATCCCTTTGGTACAATTCTTGGTATACCAAACTTCGGGTGCGGAGTTTTTCCTTGATCTCTTGTGAAAAAGGCATATGCCGCCAAAAAATACCTCGTATTTCTTTTTCTAGTCTTTGAACCCCATCGGCTTCTTTTGTCATCCACAATAGGTAGTCTTTTATAAAGTAATCCTTAATATCACCTTTGAGCTTTTGAGAAACAAACCATTGGTAGTATTGACCAGTAATTCCTTCTTCCATCCAATAGTACGAGGCTTTTTCTTTTGCTACTTGCCATCGTAAGTCCGCTGTAGCCATAAGTAGAGCATTTTTTATGCTTTTTGCATACATTGGAATTGCTATTCGAGCACGGCTCGTGATTCTATTATACCTACTAAACGGTTCCCAGCAAACTCCATATTCCCCATAGGTTGGAATAAGTATAACAAATGGAATAATACGATTTTGAATGTTTTTATGGACACGGCAATATGCTGTTGGGTCTACTGATTCAATCCAATTCATAATGTCGATGATATTTTCTCTAAATCCTGTTTCTTTAGGGAGGCAGTGAAAAAATTCTCTAGTAAAAATTGGGAAGTGATTTCCTTGTCTACCAACGGTCATTTTTGCCATTTGATGTACTGTATCAATTTCTGTGTTAATATCGTTTCCGCTAACTTGCAATGTAGTTTCACCGTTTACTGCTAGTTTTTGATCTAGGCTCGTACATGTTTCTTTTGCATCTTGGTAATCGTTATAGTATGAGTTTAATTCTTTATCATTTTTGAGTAAGAGCTTAAGTTTTTCATTGATTTCGCTAACCATTTTCTTTTGAGCTTCAGACATTGGTTCTTTATGTGGCTGTGCCCCTGGTATATATGGGTGGTCACTGATTACTTCAATACGAGATCGAATTTCTGCTTCTAACATGGCTCTTTCACTTTCTTTCATGGTAAGAAAGTTTTCTGCTGTTTGTAATTTTGCTGAGCTTTTTGCTTTAAGTTGCAAGAGTCTGTTTGTTTCTTCTGTACTGCCCGCTGCTGGCTTTTTGCTTGTGGGGGCTTCGTCTGTTGCTGAAAGTTCAATTCGGCCTAAAGCAATATCTCTGTACCATTCATCGAGATAGTAGATAGGCTCATTTGAAGAGTTTTCTATAAAAGCCTTTGAAAAAGTCTCTTTGTTTTCGATTGTAAACAGGGAAGGAAGAATTACTGCATATCGCATGAGCATTCTTTTTGGAAGAAGAACGTCTTTTGATGTCATTTTTGGAGCAACAGAACGCAAAAGTTCCCAGTATGCATTTGTCATTTGCTGTCTGAAAACAGTTCTATCTTTTGGGTCTTGGCAATTTAAATATTTTGAAAGAACAGTATGCACACGTTGCGCGCTGTCATTTTCATTTGAAAGCGCTTTTTTGTAATATTCTTTATCATCAAAAACAGGTGATTGCGGTGATTCGGCAAAAAACTGCTCGACTGGCTGAAAATTTTTAATGAGCAAATTTACAGGTGCGTAGGGAGCTGTTGGTCGTAGCGTTGATGGGTCAATTTCTGCCTCTGTATCATCAACCAAGTCCATTGTTTCTTCGTCATATGAAAAGTCTTTTGTGCTATTTTCAAGTAATGCCAAAATTTCGGGAGCTAATTCGTCACTCATGTGCTATTCCTCATGATATTTTTATACTTACTATTTTAACATAATTTTTTTAAATTTTCAACCTACTTTTTGCATGGAATTGGTTTTTAAAATTTTTCGCTTTTACTCTGACATTTTTTTTATTTTTTCTTATATTGTATATAGGAGTGATTAATGTATACATGGAAGCGATTAGAAACTATTAAACTTTATTTTACCAAAGTTACAGAAAATGATTATTTTG
>CAYJPS010000089.1:0-9908 GCA_964372135.1 uncultured Treponemataceae bacterium
AAGGCATACAACCTATTTCCTACGCTCTCGACCGTGCTCTTGGCTTTCGTGCTTCCAAGGAAAGCCGTGCCATGCTTCATGAATTGGCACAACGAATTTTCAAAGTACAAGACGAAAGTTTAAAGGATGATAGCTTGGGAAAGTAAATATGGAAGAGCCACGAAAACAAGATAAACCTCAAAACCCAAAAGACGTTTATGTGTGGCTTTTCCATAGAAAGCAAGATTTCAATTATGACCCCGATCAAGCTGTAGCCGGTAAAGGATGTCCAACAGTAGAGCTTGAGAAAACAAGTACCGCAGGCAATGCCTGTTTCTGGAAAGGAACAGCAAGTCACAAAGGACTTGAAGTTCAATGGGGAGTGGTCGGTACAACTGGCAACAGTAAATTCTTCTCTATAACGGAATGTTTTCGGCACAATCCGGTTATGGAGTTGGAAAAACGTATGGCTCAGAAACTTCAAGGTGTGTACTCCCTCAAATCATTTAACGATGTCTTATAAAAAAATATAACACAAGGATAAAAATATGATAACTTTACAAACCCCTATCAATGTTTTAGACAAAATGCTTGCCCTCAACCTCAATATCAGCTTGTGGTCAGCTCGTAAGAAAATAACTTTTGAAGATGTAGACCATATTCCAAACGGTGATTTACCCCCACAAGACTTAGCAACACTAGGGAGTAAGAAAATAGCTCCGCCAGAAAATCTACGTATTTTCAGCACGTTGAAAGCAAGAGCTACTAATATGCTTGACAGATATGGTGTACGTTTTATGTCAGGATGGGCAATTCCAGAAAGTTCTGCAAAAGAAGTTATGGGTGAATTATGTAAAATTCGAGATGAGTTCAATACAGAAAAAGAAAAATTCCTCAATGAGTATCATAGCCTGGTGAACGATTGGATAAGTAAGCACAGTCAATGGAAAGAGATGCTGACAAAAGCCACGGATTCTCCAGATTATGTGCGCTCACGTATGACTTTTGATTGGCAACTGTATCGTGTGAAATCCTCGTTTACTAAACCAAACAAGCAACAACAAAGCATAGAAACAGGTCTCAATCAAGCTGTTGAATCTTTGGGACATACACTCTTTGACGATATAGCTAAAACTGCTGATGAAACATGGCGTAAAGTGTACGAAGGTAAAGACAGTATTACCCATAAGGCCTTATCACCTCGCATGATAAAAGGATATTTCTTCAACAAACGAAAAAGGAAGCAACTAACACCGCAATACACATTTTACTTGATTGTTCAGGTTCCATGAGTGGAAGGATAGGAACGGCTAATGAGGCTTGCTTTGCTTTGGCTTGTTCGCTTAGTCAGACAAAAGGAGTAAATCTTGGGGTAACGGCTTTTCCCGCATGCGATAAAAATGGAATATTTCCGGTGTTCAGTGAAGCAGTCTTTGTTGCTCCTATTCTCAAACACGGAGAGAAAGTTCATACTAATTTTCATCTTGAAGCCAAAGGAGGTACTCCTCTAACCGAAGCTTTGTGGTGGACGTTAGTGCAACTTCATAAACAAAAAGAAGAAAGGAAAATCATTCTTCTTATCACTGATGGTGAGCCCGAGGATAAGGAATCAGCTTTGCATGCCATAGATACAATTCAAAGTTTTGGAGTAGAAATCTATGGAATTAGCTTACCACCATGCAATCTAGACAGTATGCTTCCAAGGAAAAACATTGCCATCAACCATGTGAATGAACTAACCAAAAACATGTTTGGCCTTTTGTAAAAAGCACTGGTCACAAAATAAATTATAAAGGAGGTATTTATGGGAAGTTGGATTTCTATTGCTATTGCGGTTTTGACAGTAGTAAATAAAGTAATAAACGAAGAATAAAATTTTACTAATTTAAAGAGTTGAAGAGAGTAGGAGCTAAGCCATACTCTTGTTTTACCAGAAACCAAAAGAGGCACTTTCGTAATGAGAGTGTCTCTAATCAAAACATTATTTTGTAGGATTCTATTTTTGTTTGTGAATCCTTTTAAATTTTTTTTTGCATTAACTTGTAACAAATTTCAATAAAAAGGTTGGAACCAAGGTTGGAACGCTTTAAACAGAAAAAGGGTTTAGTAAGAAAAAACTTACTAAACCATTGAAATATCTGATCGGGATGAGAGGATTTGAACCTCCGACCCCTTGAACCCTATTCTGAGTAAAATGGTGTATAAAATAAATAGGTTATAATAATTTTACTTGATTTGAATCACGTAATATCAATATGTTATGACTAAATAAAAAATAAAATAGGTTACTGGTTTATCGCTTTTTTGACCGCATGCATGGTGTGCATTCGGTCTATGATTTCAATAGGTTACAAAAGGCGATTTTCCTTTTGGGTCATATTTGGGTCATGAGAAATTGATTTTTTGAAAGTCAGTTTCTTTTTTTTTGGGGTGAAAAATATTGGTTAATGTACAGTAAATTCTAACCCTCTTTTCTATAGTTTTCAGCTACGTTATCTAAAGTTCATGCAAATATCAGAAACGCTCCTCGGAGTAGGGAAGACTCCTTGTTAGGCTGAAACAGCTTTCCGTTAAGTCTAATAGTTGCTTCAAAGGCCTTCCTGTCGTTCATAAAACCGAAATAATCGTTTTCATGTTCGCCAATTTCGGGCGTATTTTCTGAGGAACGGATTGTTAGTTCAACTTACTGTATTCTGTGTAAAAGAAGATTGTTCTGATGCTCTTTCAGAAGCTCTACTCTGTCTTGAGTAAAATTGTGGACAATGTGCGGTAATCCTTGCAGTGAGTTTGGACTGTCTTCCTGAAGATAGGCAATAGCTTGGTTATTTGTTCTTCAACGTGCTTTTGAAAATTGCGAGGGAGTAAATGTGAAATAAAATCTCAGCAAAGGGCGAGATGTTGCAAGCCTTCTACACTCAAAGAAAGTTGAGTTAATTTTTTCGGGCGCTGGGATGCATAGAAATATTCACGACCTCTTTTCTCTACTTGAAGCTTTGCGTATTCGCATTTTTAAAGCATTTGAAGATACTGCATCATATTTAGTTGTGATTTTTTCCTCGTGAGTGTTGTTTATAAGCTAATATTACATAGCTCTGTGTTTTGAATACGAATATGGTAAGATGGTTGTATTTTTCCAACTAATGATTATATTTATAACAAGAAGATATGTAGGAGCAAAAAATAATGTTCTACTTTTACCGCAAAAACTTGGTGGTTTGAACATAAGGTATTTTGAAAAATACGGGATAAAGATTTCAGAGTGTGTTCACATAAAAGCCTTTTCGGTTCTCTCTGCGTCAGATTTCACTTGCTTTTCGGTCATGTACGTCTATGTACACTCCCTTCAAAGCAAGCTCATCTTCCCAAATATCTGGCTTGATATAACACGAAAAATCACTTTATGTGAACACGCTCTAGTACTCGGTACAGATATATAAAGGAATATTAATAAATTGGAGGAAATTGAAAATGGAAAACAAAAATTTACTGCAAGGAACGCCTTTGGATATTATTTTAGGTTTAACAACGATACCTAAAGATGAGCAACCTTTTACTAATAGTTTCTATTTCCGTCCTTCAATACCAGACAAGAAACTTAATGGCTCTATCAAGAAGGTTTCAGACAATACCGTTGACCCTGACGATGTGTTAATGATTGTTGATACAACGCTTTTTGGATCTGCTGAAGATGGATTTTTGTTTACAAAGGACACTATTTTTTATCGAAGTGGTCAACAATACGCGATTCCTTATTCATCAATAACGCAAGCTGAGTATGTTAAAAATATTACTACAAATAAAGATGGGAAAGAAAAAATAACTGAAGCTGTGATGCTACACTTCAATGAAAACACATTGGAGTTTAAATATCAGATTAATCCTCAACAATGTGCTCATTTTTTTGAAAGCCTTATGGTTGCAGCGCAAAATAAAAATGAAATGGAATTAGAAGAGCAATACATTGAAAGAAAACCGTTGGAAGATATGCCGGTTGACCTTAAATATTCGTACATTCAGATAGTTATAAACTTTCTTTTGTCGGATGACGGAGAAATTGATAATAAGGAATCAACAGAACTTTATAAACTCGTTACTCGGTTAAAATTCACTCCAGAAGAACGGTATAATATTTTAGGTTTTACAGAGGCTAAAGCTGAAACTGAAAATTTAATCAAACAATTAGTAATGCCGTTAGATGAACTAACAAAAAAAGAAATAAAAATGTCTCTTGCTAAGGATTTAATTTTTATACAAAAAACTGCTAAATCTGCTAGTTATACCGAATCACAATATATTTCTGAACTGGCAAGAATAATGGAACTTTCTGACAAAGAACTGGAACTAATTAATCAAGCGATAGAAATAGATTTGAAAATATATGACGACGCGGTTGATGATGATGGTTTAAAAAAAGGTTTTTCTACTCTTATATCAACAGCGGGTGCTATAGGTGTTCCTTTGGCAGCATTATATTTTTCAGGCTCAGTTGTGGGACTTGGTGCTGCAGGTATTACTTCTGGTCTTGCCACGCTAGGTTTTGGTGGAGTGCTTGGATTTTCAAGTATGGTTACAGGTTTAGGTGCTGTGCTATTAATTGGTTTGGGAGCTAAAAAAGGGCTTGAACATTTAACAGGTAAGAATGAGGTTGATAAAAGGAAACTAAAAGAAGGTTTATTACTTGCGGTAAATAAACAACTCCATAGTTCAATCAATATGTTGCATGAAGATATTAATTTTATAACGAAAAAACTGAATGAATGCTGGGAGGAAAATATTGAGCTAAGCGCTAGAGTTGAAAAAAGTCAAGTAATGATACAAAGTTTGATTGCAAAATTGACCATTAGGGTTAATAATGGTAATGAGCTTGTAAAACAGCAAGAACACACTGAATGTACCGCTGTTCGTCAGCAGATTCCAATGCAAATGGATACGGCTAAATTAGAGGCTCTTACAAATGAACCTACCACAAAGAAATTATATATACTTGTTATGAATTGTTACGCTAAAAAAGATGATCTCTATTACTTGCGCGAAGATTTGTCTGTAGATGACGTAAATAGTTTAAATGAAATTTTAACGAGGTTGGATTATTTTGGAGTAAGTGGTATTGCAAAGCAAGGCATGTCAAAACTAAAAGGGTTTTTTAACTAAAATATGGTAAGAAGGTAATAAGTATTGCCTTCTTGCTTATTTTTGAGGAAATCAAATGAAAGATGATTTTAGGAAACTGGCTTTTATTCATAAAAGTAGACTGGAGAAAGGTCAAAAAACAATAAATAGTCAGTCAAATTATATTGAAGCAATGAAGCAAAATAATGTCGAAGCTAACCAAAAACTAGATGATATAGATAGATTGATTTTAGAAGCAGAGTGTTTATTAGGCCAAGTTAATGGAAATTCAAACAATATTTTTCCTCATATTGACTTTGTTGATGATGAGAACCTAATCGATAGTCATGTTGAAGAAAAATATAGTACGAAAAAAATTGAGTTAGAATTACTGGATTTAATTGACTATAACGAAAGAGATGATTTGGAGACTTTTTTTGCTAAACATCAGGAATATGCTGAAAAACATAATATTGATTTTGAAAGAAATCTCACAACTCTTCTTACTCATCAAGATATAAGACAATTAAATCAATTTGTTGATGATGAGCTCCGTTATAAAAATGCTAAATGTGATAAATATGATTATATGATAGCAGGAACTGCAGGAGTGTTAGGTGGTTTGATAGACGTGTTTTTTGTAGGTGCGCCAACAGAGGGCATACTCACTAAAGTAGCAGACAATGCCGTTGATGGGATGGTCATCAAAGTAGCGTCACTATTTGAGAACGAAAAATTTGCTCAATTTATAGGTGTTTCTACTAAAAAAGCGTGTACTGCCGGTAATCCTTTAACGAATGCGATTAGTTACCTTGAACGAAACTTTAAAGTTAATTATGATCAATGTACAGGCAATGCAGCCGGAGATATTTTTGATATGTCTCCTTCAAACCATCATATAAAAAATATCGCACATTGGCCTGATTTGATAGGGTTACTTTTTTCTATTATTGCTCAGTTTACCAACACATCTTCTTTTATCGCAAATGGTAGACTGATAACCATGGACACAGATACATTTCATCTACAAGGTTCCAATCTTTTAGCTAAAATTTTTTGTGGATTTTGCAATTGGCTTGGACACATAATGTCGGATATTGCAGGTGCTGGAGGCACTAGGGAAAAAGGAGGGAGAGGTAGTGGTTTACCAATTCCTTTTTATGGACTATTCCAAATGTTAGATTTTGGAAAGTTTGGTGCAGACAAAAAAACTTTTGCAGAAGTTTGTGTGAAGGTTTTTGAAAAAGGCTATGATTTTCGTCATGGAGTTGCCTTGGCGATACCGGTAATAACTACTGAACTGATAATACGAATAATGTATACCGTAAAACAATATTTCTATCACAAAAAAGATTTAAAAGATTGTCTTCCAAATGCGAATATTCCTGAAGTGAGAAGAATGTTAGTTGTTGGGCAAGGGACTTTATGTCTTATAGATGCCGGAGATGCTACGTTAAGATCAGGTGGAAATATGGTAACATTTCTTCTTCGGACTAATCTTATCGCATGGGTGAGATTTAGTTTCCTAGCGTACAAGGAATGCGTAGCATTTATGAAAAATGGATATATAGATGAAGAAAAATTTGATGACTGGCTAGAAGGTGAATATAAAAATATGCTGAGGTCGTGAGTATATATATTATGAAATGCTGTACCATAAATACTGTGGTGCCTCTTTGCTTACAAACCAAAAGAAAGAATGTAACTATAAGAATAACTGCAGGTAAAACGGAGAGAAAAACATGGATAAAATGTGTAACTTTAAAGAATGGGTTGAAGATAGTGTAACTAATCAATTCCTTTTTGGAATTCCAAATTATCAAAGAGCTTACTCTTGGAACACTGAGCAAGCAAAAACATTATTAGATGATTTAATAAATAGTGATGAATATTTTTTAGGATTATTTTTGCTTGAAATTGAAGATAGAACCTATTGGCTCATTGATGGACAGCAAAGACTTGCTACAATATTTATGCTTCTTTCAGCTATATACTCCATAGAAACAAATGTGTTAGCAAATACTGAACATGCAAATACTGTCAAATCCTTTCTGTTTTATGATGATAATGTTCTCAGGTTGTCGCTTCAAGAAGAACAAAATGAGCAATTTAAACACATTATTAGTCGTACACCTGACAAACAAAAATATTATAAAAAGAAACAGTCACAAGAAAGCCTCAAAGAGGTATTGTTGTATTTTGACCAAAGATTAAACGAATTATCAGCTCAAACGATACAAAGAATTGTAGCAACTATTTTAAACAGTAAAGTATTGCTTCACACTGTCGATAATACCGGGCAAGCAATGAAAGTATTTGAGCTTCTAAACGATCGCGGAAAGCCATTAACTCAAATAGAATCTCTAAAATGTTTTATAATGCATCAAGTACATCTGAAGTCTGGAGATGATGAGCATGTTAGACGCAGTCATTTAGATACAGTAAAAGGTTATTTCTCAAAAATTTATAAAATATTAAACGATATTTCCAGTATATCCAAACGAAATTTACATGAAGATGATATTTTACGCTACTACTTTATCGCTTTTGAAAAATGGAGTGATACAAAAGAATTGCATAAAACTAAAGAAAATCTAAAAGAAGTTTTCAATAATTTGGAATCTGTTGAAGCACTATTAAATCGTACAAAAATGATTTGTGATGCTTTTCAGTTGGTATATCAAATAATTGAAAAAGCTTATGGAAAAGGTAATTTGTGGGTAAAGAACTTATATGTTCTTGATAGAATGGCGACATTCTACCCGCTTTTGATGGCCATAGAAAATAAATTCCCTACTGAACCTAAAGTACTAAATACAATATGTAACTATCTTGAATTGTATACATTCAGAGCTTTTGGAATAATGAATAAAAGAACCAGTACCGGTGCCAGATGGTTTTATAACTTAGCAAACGATATAAATTCTGATGATAAAATTTCCTCCACAGAAATCTATCAAAAATTAAAAGAAAAAATATATTCCAATACAGTTATGACAAATGATGTAGAGTTTGAACTACATCTGAATTCTTCTTCCTTTTACTCTGATCAACAAGGAATAGATGTAAGATATTTTCTGATAAAATATGAAAATTATCTGCAACATCAAGAACAAGAAAAAAACAAGCGAGGATATGAGTTAAGGTTCATCTCCGAGATAGAGAAAATTATTAATTTTGAAAGTAAAACAAAAGAGTCATTTACTGTTGAACATATTGTAGCACAAAATCTTGTTACAGATTTAGACTATATTCGTAATATAACCATGGGGCCACGTTTGGCAGAGGAACAAGTCACAACACACTGGCATGATCAGGGGTTTAAAAATTATAAACGTAAATATTTTGAAGACTATTTTCTTCATTCATTAGGTAACTTGGTGATTTCTCAACATGGTTCAAACGCCGGAAAAAGTGATTATGTACCTAAGGAAAAGGAGTGGTCAAGCTTTAAATCTCAAGAAGAAATTAAGACTATGATACAGCTAAACTTAAACAGGAGAAAGCATAACTCATGGAGACGTGAGTTTCCATTTACTGTTGACGAGATACTTTCCAGGCGCGATAAAATGCTTGATTTCGCACTTAGCTATTGGTCTACAGAATACTTAACCGATCAAAATCCTTTAGATATAACAAAACGAAATCCTTTGATATAACAATTACTTTTTAGAGCCCTCAATATACAGTAATATGATAGTGAGGGCTCTACGACAAATAAACTTTTGGCTTGCTTGGTTTGTATTAGTTATTTACAATCTGCTTTGATTGAAGTCTCGAAAATATTATGCTTAACAAGAAAAAAGCTGACGTAATCTGTTCAAAAAATATGGATAAGGTGTCTGAAAATATAGATATTTCACTTTACGATAAACTTTTAACCAAGAAGGCAATATAAATTATGGATGCAACTTTCGAACAGATCAAATATTATTCCAGATTATTGAAAATACCGACTTTTTCTCATTATGAAAACGTAATACGGCAAAGTGGAACAAAAGTGAATCTTGCACAATTATTACTTGAGCTTATGCAAAAAGAAAGCGAAAATCGGCAAGAAAATCAAAACAAACGTCGACTGAGAACTACCGGTTTTCCTTTCCAAAAAAGTCTGGATGAGTTTGACACATCACAACTAAACCCTTCAATTTCAAGTATATTCATTCAAGAACTTGCTTCTTGTGATTTTATAAAAAACAAGCAAAATCTTGTAATGATAGGAAATCCCGGTCGTGGAAAAACTCATTTGTCGATCGCTTTGGGGCTAAAAGCCTGTCAACAGGGTTTTAATGTGCTTTTTAGAAATGCGGCCTCTTTATCGACTCAACTGTGTGAAGCAAAGGATCATTATCAGCTTGGAAAACTGGAAAGAAGCCTAAAAAAAGCCGATTTGCTCATTTTGGACGAACTCAGCTATCTAAGTTTTAACAGACATCAATCAGAATTGTTATTCAAGGTAATTTCAGATCGCACAGAAAGTGCCAGCACTGTTGTCACAACAAATCTACCATTTTCTAAATGGACAGATTTATTTGAAAACACGACAATGGTTGCGGCCCTTATTGACAGACTCACGTACAAGTCTCATGTCCTTGATATGACAGGCGAATCTTATCGGCTAAAAACAAGCTTGGAATAAGATTTATTTTAACTATGGTGGCTCAAAAATTCACGCCTGAAATTTACAAAGTGGCTCACTTTTTCACGCGCACAAGTGGCTCAAAATTTCATGCGCAACTGGCTCACTTTTTCGTTGACGTTTATAGCAATCTCTTATCAGTAATGACGAGGTAAAAGGTTTGGTTCGTAATTATGGTCAA
>CAYJPS010000090.1:0-9541 GCA_964372135.1 uncultured Treponemataceae bacterium
GCAAACTCAATATAATATGCCGTTTTGGCGCAAAGCTTAAAACGGCTTGAAAAAAGTCAATTTCAAAAACTGATGTTTTTTTATTGACTTTTTATAGGAGAAATTATGGCAATTTCATATCATCAAAAAAATGGGAATGTAACAGTTTTAGGCACAGAAACAGAGTTTAATGGTGTTTTAGAGTTTAAAGATAACCTCGTAATTGCAGGGAAGTTCAGTGGAACAATAAAATCATCAGGTTCGCTTGTTGTAGAAAAAATGGGAAAATGTGAAGTAGATACTGCACTTGCAGAATCTATTACCATTGCGGGGCAAGTTGAAGGTAATTTAAGCGCAACTGATAAAATTGAAATGTTTTCTGGAAGTCGTGTAGTTGGAAATGTAGAAGCTGCTCGCTTGCGTATTGAAGATAATGTTAACTTTAGTGGTGAGGTAAAGATGCGTGATGAAATACCAGATATGGATATTTTCTTAGTGTCTCCTAATGAATACCGCGCTTTGGTAGCTAGAAGATCAACAAAAGAGGAAGAAGAAGGAGAGCTCTAGGGCGAGAACTAGGATAGAAGGTGCTTAGTATATTTAGCATTGACAAAGCTGGTATTATCTAGTATAATGATTTATATAATACCAGTTTAATAATCGTTTTCCGATTCAACTAAAAGTCTAATTTGAAATCAATAACATATGGAGATATTTAATGGCAGAAAGTAATGAAAGCCGTTTAGATGATAATTTTACCAATGTGGAATTATCACAAGATGCTACACGCTCTGATGTAGCTCCTGAGCTTTTTGAAAAAACAGAAAACTCAGGTAATGAAGTGGATGCACCAAATCAAAAGAAAAAAGTAGTCATTCGCTCAAAAGGTAAACGCTCTGAAAACTTTTCAAATGAAGGGCAAGGTCGAAAGGGTAAGAATAGTTCAATGCAACGAGGCCCTTCCAAGCGACGCCAAGAACCACGCTCTCAAGAGCTTCCAATGGCAGACGTTGTTGAAACAGAAGAAGATATTCAAAATAACGAATCAAAGCCTCGTCTTTCAATTAATGAATTGACAAAAATGGGGATGCATGATCTTCGAAAGTTAGCAGGTGAATATGGTATTACCAATGATGAACTTGCTCCTATGAAAAAACAAGAAATTATTTTTGTTGTTCTAAAATCACATACAGCTCGAGGTGGAATTATTTTCGCTTCTGGTGCTTTAGAAATACTACCTGACGGATACGGATTTTTGCGTTCACCACAAAACTCATATATGCCAGGTTCTGACGATATTTATATTTCTCCAAGTCAAATTAGGCTTTTTAACTTAAAAACAGGTGATACTGTGTATGGGCAAATACGCTCTCCAAAAGAAGGCGAAAGATTTTTTGCAATACTTCGAATTGAATCTGTAAATGATGATGAAACACGCGAAGCGCAAGTAAGAATCCCATTTGAAAACTTAACACCTCTTCATCCAGATGAAAGGTTAAACTTAGAAACAAAAACTGAAGAAGTTTCAACGAGGCTTATTAATTTGTTTTCACCTATTGGTAAAGGTCAGCGTGCTCTTATTGTTGCTCCTCCTAAGGCTGGTAAAACAATTCTTATGCAACGTATTGCAAATGCTATTACCGAAAATCATCCTGAAGTATACTTAATTGTTTTGCTTATTGATGAGCGGCCTGAAGAAGTTACCGAAATGGAGCGTACCATCAATGCGGAAGTAATTTCTTCAACATTTGATGAGCCTGCAACAAGACACGTACAAGTTGCCGAAATGGTTTTAGAAAAAGCAAAAAGATTAGTTGAGCACAAAAGAGATGTTGTAATATTCTTGGATTCTATAACAAGACTTGCGCGTGCATATAACCAAACAGCTCCAACCTCTGGTAAGGTTTTATCGGGTGGTGTTGACTCTAATGCGCTTCACAAGCCTAAAAGATTTTTTGGTGCTGCACGTAATGTTGAAGAAGGCGGAAGTTTAACAATTATTTCTACGGCCCTTATTGAAACAGGAAGTAGGATGGACGAAGTTATTTTTGAAGAGTTTAAAGGAACAGGGAACATGGAAATTAACCTTGACCGAAAACTTGCAGATAGAAGACTTTTCCCTGCCATCAATATTAAACGTTCTAGTACGCGTAAAGAAGAGCTTTTACTAAGCTCAGAAGAGCTTCAAAAGGTTTGGGTACTTAGAAAAGTAATAAATCCAATGGATGATGCAGAAATTATGGAATTACTACTTGACAAAATGCGTAAAAGTAAGAATAATGAAGCATTCTTGCGTTCTATGAATACAGGAATGGGAGATGGTTTTTAAGAAATTATGACTTTTGCGGTTATGGATTATGCAAAGTGCTACATAGCAAGGCAAGGGTTAAATATAAATAATATAGGAGTTTATTATGAGAGACGGGATTCACCCAAATTATGAAATGACAAAGATTTCTTGCGTATGCGGAAATGAAATCGAAACAAGATCAACTACTAAAAATCCAGAAGTTGAAATTTGTTCTGCTTGTCACCCTTTCTTTACAGGAAAACAAAAATTGGTTGACACAGCGGGTCGTATTGAAAGATTTAACAAACGATTTAACATTAAACCAACTGCAGCTGAATAAGCATTGTGTTTGTGTAAGTAATAGCATCGATTTTTGGGATTATCCAAACTTCGATGCTTTTTTTATGGCAAAATACTTTCAATGCTTGAGAATCCGCCAAGTATGGCAATGAGCCTGTCAACTCCCATTGCAACTCCTGAACATTCGGGAAAGTCTTCAAACACTGTCCAATATTCAGCATTTGTTGCATGTGGCACTCTTGCGGTTTTATTTTTTATTTCGCCTTCTTTTTCAAAGTATTCTTTTACTCTTTGAGAGTTTGTTTCTTCAGAATAACAATTCGCAAGTTCTATACCGTTTGTATATAATTCCCAACGTTCTTTCCACATTGGTTTTTTGTCTTTTGCTAAACATGGCACAAAATCAGGATAATCGGTTAAAAAAATAGGTTTTTCTTCTATAAGTTTAGGCTCTACATTGTTTACCAGTATAAGTTCGTATAAATCATCCCTGCTCCAGCTCATAAATAAATTATTATGAGGATCTTCTAAGCCGAGCCTTACAGCATGCTTTGCAAGAGAAGAAGAGTTTTGGCACTCTGACAATTTAAATCCTGCGTATTTTTCAAAAGCTTCATCCATGGTGAGTGTGATAAAAGGTGGGCGAAGATGTGCCCAAAAATCGTTATTTGAATCTATTGGAATGGGTGGTAAAAGGTGTTCAAATAGCTTTTCTGTGATACGCTTTGAGTCAATGTAGTTTGCATTCATTGTATAGTATTCTAACATTGTGAACTCGCTATTGTGAATACGCCCAGTACTTTCTGTGTTTCTATAGCATTTTGAAATTTGAAATACATCTACTTTATGCTGAGAAATTATTTTTTTTATATGTATTTCTGGTGATGGAACAAGGTAGAGCTCTTTTTTTTGAAGTGTTTTTGAGTTACAGGGAGGTATGTATTCTGTTTTAAATACTTCTAGGCAGGTTTCAGGTATGAGTGTTTCCGAAAGTGCAGGGGTGTCTAGTTCAAGGTATCCTTTGCTATCAAAAAAAGATCGTATTTTTTTTATTATGTTTGATCGAAAATGTAGTGTTTCTAAATCCATGCCATGATTATAACAAACTATATAGAATTTTTCCAGTGTATATGGTAGTATTATAGTTATGGCGTAGGTATAGGGAGATAAGAAACCACAGATTACACAGATTTATGGGATTTTTATTGGAAAAGGCTATAGGAATTTTAACAAAATAAAAAGACGAATACGTACCAAAACTATAACTAGTTTTGACTTATAGTTTTTTAGTGGTGTGCGAAGAAAGCTTAAACACTCAAAAGTAATAATCTGCGTAATCTGTGTAATCTGTGGATAAAAAATGACCAATCTTAGTGGTAGACGCAAAAATTGTGGATAAAAACTTTGGAGAAAATTTTTGAATTCAAAACTTTTTAGTATAATAGATAAAGCGGTGACCGATTATAACTTTATTGAAGATGGCGATAAAATTCTTGTTGGGGCATCGGGTGGAAAAGATTCAACATCGCTCATTCAGTATTTAGCAATGAGAAAAGAGCACCGAAAAGAAAATTTTGATTTTGCAGCACTTCATGTGGAGAGTGGGGTAGGCTCTTCTATAAGCCCAAAACTCATTGACCTTTTTAAGACGTGGGGAGTTGAGCCTGTAATTATAAATGCTGATGTTTTAGTGCGTTTAAAGCCTGGGCGAAAAATGAACTGTTGGTGGTGCTCAACGCAGCGTCGTACCGAGCTTAATAATTATGCAATGGAATACGGCTACAATAAGGTAGCGCTTGGACATCACTTAGATGATGTATTGGAGACTCTTTTGATGAATGCGCTTAACAAGGGTGAGCTGTCTACAATGCCACCGAGGCTTAAGTATGACAAGTATCCCATTACAATAATTAGGCCACTATGTTTAGCAGATGAAAAAACAATCATTCAGCACTCTGATGAGCAAGGTTATATTAACTCCACTTGTACGTGCACGTATCAAGATAATTCAGGTAGAAAAGAAATGCGAACACGTTTGGCTGCTTTAACTGACGGCGACTATACTCTTAAAAGAAGACTCTTTGAAGCGCTTAAAAACATTAAGTGCGAATACTTACCGTGATAAGAAGAAACCACAGATTACACAGATTAATAGGATTTTTATTGGAAAAAGCTATAGGAATTTTAACAAAATATTAAGATAAATACATACCAAAACTATAAATAGTTTTGACTTATATGTTTTTTAGTGGTAGATGTAAGTGTCTTTCAATACACAGCAAAAAATAATCTGCGTAATCTGTGTAATCTGTGGATATATAATGACCAGTTAAGTGGTATACGCAAAAGTAATAATTCTTGTGGATAATAAAAATTAGGAATTGTTTAAGTTTTCTTGTATTATCTGCAATTTTAAATCTTTTAAGTTTTCGGTCATAGAAACCTTGTAGATATGAGGGTTAAGTATGCGCTGAAAGGTTGAATCGAGGCATTGTAGGTGGTTTTTTACACGGTTTCTACTTATTAAAAGTTGTTTTTTTTCTTCTATCCGTTCTCGAGTTCGCTTCCCCTTTTCTAATCGTTTTACTAAGAGCATTGTTACCTTTGATGGGGTAAAGCAAAACTGCCTGTAATCTATTGCAGGGTGATAAAAGCGATTTTGCTTTTTAGGTTCAATAATTTCATTTTCTAAGGCGAGGATGTCTGCTTTAAATAATCCATCTTTATCGAATAAGCGCCACACATTTTTTATGCCAGGATTTGTTGTCTTTGCAGGATTGTCCGAAAATTTCATTGTTGCAATTAAGTCATTTCCATTCGGATTATGCCTTGCTGCTAATTTGTATACGCCAGTAAAAGATGAATCCTTGCCACCCGTTACCATGTTTGTACCGACTCCCCAAATATCTATAGGTGTGTTTTGTGATACGAGCGTTTCAATTATTTCTTCTGTTAAATCGTTAGAAACAGAAATGGTTGCATTGTGTAAGCCTGCTTTGTCCAGAGCCTTTCTCACTTCTGTTGAAAGATATTGCATATCGCCAGAATCGAGGCGCACTCCAAAATTGTACCCTTTTTTAGTAAGCTTTTTCCCGACAATAATGGCATTTTTTATGCCCGATTTTAAAGTGTTATGTGTATCAAGTAAAAAGGTGCAAGAGGCAGGATATATCTTAGCATAAGACTCAAAGGCTTCAAGTTCTGTTTCAAATGACATTATCCATGAATGAGCCATTGTTCCAATGACGGGTATGCCAAATTGTTTTCCTGCTAAGGTATTGCTTGTGCTTGAAGCTCCACCGATAAAGGCCGCTCTAGAGGCGCTCATAGAGCCGTCATAGCCCTGTGCGCGCCGTAAACCGAATTCCATAATATGAGAGCCTTTTGAGGCTATAACCATCCTAGCGGCCTTTGTAGCAATGAGACTTTGAAAATTTAATTGATTGAGCACAAGCCCTTCTATAATTTGTGCTTCAATAAGACTTGCATGGATACGTACTAAAGGCTCGTTAGGAAAAACAATGGTACCTTCTTCCATAGCATATAAGTCGCCTGTAAATGAAAAGTTTTTTAAATAATCTAAAAAATCTGGTTCAAATTTATCGAGCGATTGTAAAAAGGCGATGTCTTCTTCAGAAAAATGAAAAGAGTCAAGGCAGTCAAGTAGTGTTTCAATGCCCGCAAAAACTGCAAAGCCTCCCTCAAAAGGATTTCGTCTAAAAAATACATCGAACACGCTTTTGTGATTCATGTTGTTTTTCCAAAATCCTTGAGCCATAGTTAATTCATAAAAATCGGTAAAAAGGGCACTAAGAGGTTCTTTGCGATTCATAGTCTATTTTACCCAAGCGTTTGTTATTTCGCAAATGTATACCCTGTGTAAGCCTTCATCTTTGTACCATTTGTCTTTTATATTATCATCTAAAAAATTTTCATCGTTTAACATGTCGATATAAAGTTTTTTGCATTCTAAAATGATGTTTGCTTGTTCAAAGGCAACGCTTTTGTTTTCTGTTTCTATTGGATTAAGGCCAGTTTCTTTGGCCTTGTCATAATCTCGGCCAGATTTTGTTCCACAAAAACTCAATGCTTTTTTGTATTCTTGAGGAAAAAATGAAAGGGTCATTACTTCATTCTTTTCGCAAAATTCATACGTGTAGCGTTCTTTTCTAACAAAAACAAAAGCAACGCTCTTGTTCCATAAATAACCGAGACCACCCCAACTTGCAGTCATGGTATTCCAAGGTTTTTCTTTGCCTTCTATTGTTCCAGCTGTAACAAGCATCCACGTATCGCTTAGTAGCTTAATGGCACTTTCTTGAATATCTTTTGGACTAACGCTCTTAAAACCTTGCATAAAAATCTCCAGTATTATTTAAGTATATTTTTAGTGTACTTGAGAATGCTTGAAAGGTCAAGTAATTAATTCCTAATTTGTAATTACGAATGCCTAATGGTGGTGGGTGTAGCGGGGGAGAAAAAGGAACCACAGATTAAAGGATTTATGGGATTATTATTGGAAAGTGCTACAGAAAACATTAAAAAAAGCAAAGTCTAAAACATGCCAAAAATGTAAACATTTTTACTTTTAGGTTTTCGGTGGTGTTCGCAATAGAGATTCAATATTCAAAAATAAAAATCTGTGCCATCTGTGTAATCTGTGGTTTAAAAATGACCAATTCTAGTGGCACACCCAAAGGTAAAGATTTACTACGCCGAGACGGAGATTCTTCACGGGAAAAGATATGGGGCAAAAATCAGAAGGACAGGCAAGGTTAATTACGAATTAGGAATTGGGAATTAGGAATTATAAAAAAAATCTGCAAAAATCAACACTTATTCAAAATGTATCGGAGTTTTGACATTATATGTAAAATTTGTCGAAAAACTTAAAAAAACCTTAAAAAAATCTTAAATTTAGCTTAAAAAAACTTGACAGCAAAAATAACTCGTGCTACAATTACAGTGAATATATTTGTACGTTAAAAGTGCGTTGCACTTGTGCAGATAAGAAAAAATGAGGAGGGTTTTATAAATGAAAAAACTCTTAACAGTATTAATTGCTTTGTCTTTGGTAGCTAGTGGATTCGCTGCTGAACCTTTGGCAGATGTAAACACAGTTGATTTCTCAGGTGAAGCTTCAGTAACTTGGGGTATCGATGTTGACTCACAACAAACAGGTTTCGAAAACGCAACTGATGTTGAATTGATTATTCAATTGCTTCCTGGCGACATGACTAAGTCAACAGAAGGTTCAGGCGTTTGGGGTGAATTAGTTCTTTTAGTAGACGGTGACACAAACCTTACATCAGAAGACGCTGGTAACCCAGTAGCTCTTGATGCAGCTGAAGTAATTGTAGATGCTGCAAAAATCCATATAAACGACCTTTATGTTGGAATTACAAGTGGCGACTTCGATTACGATGGTGACATTCTTTTCCCTAATGCATTAAACTATGATGGCGACGATGCTGGTTACAACATGGTTAACAATGGCAACGAAATTACTGGCTTTAATCAAGGTATCGTTGTAGGTTATGCAAATGATATGTTTAATGTTGAAGCAGCTATTAGATCTAACCAATCAGTATCTACAGATGCAGCACACATTGTTGGTGTTACAATTGTAGAAGGTGACGGTGGCCCATTTGATGATGCAAGTGAATTAATTGTTTATTATCGTGTTAGTAATGAAGAAAAATTAGATACTGGCGACAATGCTGATAATGAAGTAAACTATTATCGCGTAGTATATGAAAATGATGGTAGTACGTTCTGGACTGATCAATATGCTATTGGTGGTTATGCTGAATTTACTGGTATTGAAAACTTACGTGTAGGTCTTGGTGGATCTTATGTATTAACAGGTGAAGATGTTATAGATCCTACTACTACTTATAACAAGGGTGATCATCAAATCTTTGCAGGTGCAGACTATGTATTTATGCTAAATGATAGCAATTCAATTGTACCAGCTGTTGCTTATAACTACAATATGGATATGAACCCTATAACTGAAAAAGGTTCAATCAGAGAGAATAATCTCGGTCTAGGTCTTGCTTACCGATGGGGTGATTCAGTTGACGCAGATTCTCTTTTAGCAGATTTTTATGAAGGCGACCTTGTGTACACTTTAAATGATGAAGATACAAACCTTCTTCCTGGTGTTTCTGTATGGACTAACCTTTCTTTCTTAGCTAATGATTATCCTAATCCTGCTGGCACTGGTAATGATTTAGATGGTGATGATAAAGACGATATCAAAAACTCAAAAGATATTGATTCTTACCTTCCAATTATGGTTAATGCATACACAGGCGAAATTGTACCTGGCTTAAAAGCTTACGGTTTATTCTACATGAATATTGCTCCTAATGCTAGTCTTTATGGTATTACAGATGTAGCAGGGCTTGAAAATGATCCAGACTGGGAAATCATCTCACAAGGTGAACCAGTTCAAATTGGTTTAGCTGCTAGTTATGACATTGCTGTTGGAGACGTAACAATTACTCCTAAAGCTGGTGCTTTAGTAAATTACTCAAAACTATCTACTGAAGGTGTAACATTTACAGATCCAGATGCTGAAAAATATCGTAACGATACGACTATTACCGCTACAACATTTAGACCAGAAGTTGCAGTAGACGTTGCAGGTTTAATTCCTAACACAACATTCTCTGCTGCATGGGCAGATGCTTCTTATACTTCAGGCAAAAATGTTAGCAACGAATGGATATCTCCTACTGAAAACGAAGTAACGACTGTTGAAGAAAAATCAAGCACAAATGGTGAAGTTACTTTCAAAGTAACAATCGCTCTTTAATTCTTAACGAATTAAATAAGCGGTTTGCTTAAAACCAAAAAGGCTTTCCTTCGGGGAAGCTTTTTTTTTGTGTTGTAAAGGAAATAAGGAAAGGAACCACAGATTACACAGATTTATAGGATTTCTATTGGAAAATGCTACAAAGATAC